>JBAVJR010000127.1:0-2624 GCA_049687855.1 Steroidobacteraceae bacterium
GGGCGCGGCGTTGCGCGATATTGCCCACACTGGCATCACGGTGACGGAAGCGGTTGGCGCGGACCTGCCGATCGTCCGTCTGCCGACGGCGACGACGGGTTTTGTCGGCCGCGCGTTGCGCGGCCCCGTCAACCGTCCAGTGCGCGTGCGCAGCTACGCCGAATACCAGCAGGTGTTCGGCGGGCTCTGGCAGCCGAGCATGCTGTCGTATGCCGTCGAGCAGTACTTCGACAACGGCGGCCGTGAAGCGGTCATCGTGCGCGTCGTGAACGGCGGCGCCCCGGCCACCATCAGCCTGCCTTGTGGCGACGAAAAGCTGGTGCTCGAAGCACTCAGCCCCGGCACTCGCGAAATCCTGCGGGCCTCCGTCGACTACGACAACATCGCACCCGGCGAGGACGACCGCTTCAACCTGGTGCTGCAGCGCGTGCACGCGCTCGGCTCCGAGCAGATCGAGGACCAGGAAATCTTTCGCCGGCTGTCGACCGAATCGGGCACGACGCGATTCATCGGCACGGCGCTGCAGGAATCCCTGCTGGTGCGGGTGCGCGGCGCCGTGCCGAGCGCACGTCCGGACCGCACGTTCCGTGCGGGCGCGCGTCACCCGATCGGTTACGTCGATTCGAATCCCGATGGCGACGATGGCGCGCCGCTCACGGATTACGACCTGATCGGCTCGGCCGAACGCGGCACCGGCCTCTTCGCCTTGCGCGACGTCGAGGACCTGCATTTCGTCTGCATACCGCCGCCGGCGCGCGATCGCGACATCGGGCCTGGCGTGCTGCTCGTCGCGGCGCAGTTCTGCCGCGATCACCGCGCGCTGCTCGTCGTCGATCCGCCCGCCGGATGGCACACGGCCGATGAGGCATTGCACGGCCTGCGCGAGCTCGCGTTCCAGAGTGATTCCGCGTTCATCTGTTTCCCGCGCGTGCAGGCGTTCGACCGGCTGCGTGGCCGCTACGAGCCTTTCGCCAACAGCGGCTCGGTCGCCGGTGCGCTTGCGCGCATGGATTCGCACGCATCGCCCTGGGACGGCCTGCCCGACGAGCAGATCCTGCTGCGCCCCGGCACCCGCCCGCTGCTGTTGCTGACGGATGCCGACTGCCAGAAGCTCTCGGCGCAGGGCGTCAACCCGCTGCACGCCGTCCGTGCCAGCATTGCCAGCACGGCGCAGCTCAAGACGCTGGCGCGCGGCACGGGCGCGGGCCCCGAGAGTTCGCTGCTCACGTTCCGTCGGCGGCAGTTGCTGACCATCAACAGCATCGAGAACGGCACGCGCTGGGCCCGCTTCGAGGGACGCGACCGCAACACCTGGTCGCGCCTCGGACGGCAGGTGCATGCCTTCCTGCTCGGACTGGCCGCGAGCGGCGCCTTCGGCAAAGACGCCGACGCGCAGCACTTTGCGGTCGTCTGCGACGAGCGCGTCAACACGGCGGACGACCTCAGGAATGGCGTGGTGCATTGCCTGGCCTCGCTGCCCACGCCGCGCAGCGGCGAGCATCGCTCGTTCCTGTTCACCCATCGACTCGAGGGCAGCACCGTGCGGGCCGTGAATCCGCGGCAACTGCCGCCGGGCACGCGCTTCACCGTGCGCGAGCCGTCGCGACCCGCGCCCGACGGTTCGCTCGAAGACACCGGGCCGCGCCGGACGCTGGCGCAGGAGTTGTTCGCGCCGTCGCCGGACCAGCGGCCCGCCGTGGCCTCAGGCGCCCCGCGCCCCGAAGCCGCCGCCGCCCGGCGTCTCGATCTGAATCTCATCGCCCGGCTCTACGGCGAGCCCGAACGTCGCGGCGACCGTTTCTGAGTCGGCGCGGCCGCGCCGCCTGACCGTGTTACGCCCAGGCGCCCCGGGCGCGCCCCCTTCGAGACCGAACGGCGCGATGCGCCGATGATTGGCGAGCACGTTCGCCGTCATCGCCTCCAGGAATTCCACGCGCCGCACGAGGCCGTCGCCGCCGCAGTGCCGGCCTGCGCCGCCGGAGCCGCGACGAATCGAGAACTCGCGCAGCAGCACGGGGAACCGCGTCTCGAGCACTTCGGGATCGGTCAGCCGCGAGTTGGTCATGTGCGTCTGCACGCCGCTCGCGCCGTCGAACTCCGCACCGGCTCCTGCGCCACCCGCGATGGTTTCGTAGTACTGGTAGCGCTCGTTGCCGAACGTGAAGTTGTTCATCGTGCCTTGCGCAGCGGCCTGCAGTCCCAGTGCGCCGTACAGCGCATCGACGATGCACTGCGACGTTTCGACGTTGCCCGCGACCACCGCCGCGGGCGCGACCGGATCGAGCATCGAGCCGTGCGGCACGAGTATGGTCAATGGCCTCAGGCAACCTGCGTTGAGCGGGATCGGTTCGTCGATGAGCGTGCGGAACACGTAGAGCACCGCCGCCGTCGTGACGGCAAGCGGCGCGTTGAAGTTGTTCGACTGTTGCGGCGACGTGCCGGCGAAGTCGACGGTGGCCGTGCCGGCCTGCGGCTCGACGGCGATCTGCACGGCAATCACCTGGCCATTGTCCAGCTCGTAGCGGAAGCTGCCGTCGCGCAGCCGGCGGATCGCGCGGCGCACGCAGCGTTCGGCGTTGTCCTGCACGTGGCGCATGTACGCGAGCAGCGTGGCGCCTCCATGG
>JBAVJR010000128.1:0-9477 GCA_049687855.1 Steroidobacteraceae bacterium
GGGTCGACCGCGTCGTGGTGCTGCGTTTCGACGCACGCATGCGCAACTTCAGCGCCGCGGAGTTCGAACAGCAGCTGCTGGTGGCGGGCCTCGGCGTGCGGCACATGGTCGTGGGCCACGACTTTCATTACGCGCGCAAGCGCGAAGGCAACATCCACTCGCTGCGCGCGGCGGGCGAGCGGCACGGATTCTCGGTGGAGGAGGTGGATGAGTTTCTCGTCGCGGGCGAGCGCGTCAGCAGCTCGCTCGTGCGCGAAGCGCTCGGCCGCAACGACATGGAGCGTGCCGCCCACCTGCTCGGCCGGCCGTACCGCATGACCGGTCGCGTGCGACGCGGCGTGCAGCTCGGCCGCACGCTCGGCTATCCCACGGCGAACCTCGCCCTGCATCGGAAGGTCGTGCCGCTGTGGGGCATCCTGGCCGTGCGTGTCAGTGGCGCCGGCCTCGAAGACCACCCCGCGGTGGTGAGCCTGGGCACGCGACCCACGGTCAACGGCACCGATCCGTTGCTGGAGGTGCACCTGTTCGACTACGACGGCGACCTCTACGGCCAGTACTTGAGCGTCGACTTCCTGCGCTGGCTCCGGTCCGAGCAGAAGTTCGAGTCGCTGGACGCATTGGTCGTGCAGATGCACATCGATGCTGCGATGGCCCGGACTGCGCTCGCGGAAATTCCGCTGCGCGCCTGAGCCCGGCGCGGCCCGCGCCGCCAAGGCTGGATTAAATCCATGAATTGCCTCAGTATTTCCGGTTCCGTGCCCGCGTGCGCGACCCGCTCCGAAGTCCCTCTCCATGGCTGACTACAAGAACACCCTGAACCTGCCCGAGACGGCCTTCCCGATGAAGGCCGACCTCGCTCGCCGCGAGCCGGACATGCTGGCCTGGTGGGAAGAGCACCGCACGTACGACAAGCTGCGCGCCATCGCGCGGGACCGGCCGAAGTTCATCCTGCACGACGGTCCGCCGTACGCGAACGGCGCGATCCACATCGGCCACGCGGTCAACAAGATCCTGAAGGACATCATCGTCAAGTCGCGCACGCTCGACGGCTACGATGCGCCGTACGTGCCGGGCTGGGACTGCCATGGCCTGCCGATCGAGCACGCGGTCGAGAAGCTGCGCGGCCGCGAAATGAAGCAGCTCGACGCCAAGGCGTTCCGCCAGGCCTGCCGTGAGTTCGCGCTGGAGCAGATCGACGTCCAGCGCCGGGACTTCATCCGGCTCGGCGTCATGGGCGACTGGTTCAACCCGTACCTCACGCTTGCGCCGCGCTACGAAGCCGAGCAGCTGCGCGCGTTCGCCCAGATCATCCGCAATGGCCACCTGTACAAGGGCTACAAGCCCGTGCACTGGTGCATCGACTGCCGCTCGGCACTCGCCGAGGCCGAGGTCGAGTACGAGGATCGCACGTCGCCGTCGATTGACGTCCGCTTCGACGTCGTCGATGGCGCCGATCTGGCGCAGCGCGCGGGCGTGAGCCTGCCGCCGGGTCGCGCCAGCATCGTGATCTGGACGACCACCCCGTGGACGCTGCCGGCCAACCAGGCCGTCGCGGTGCATGCGGAGTTCGACTACTCGCTGCTCGCAGTCGATGCCGGTGCCGGCGAGGAGTTGCTGATCGTCGCTGCGGAGCTGGCGGCGTCGGTGCTGCAGCGCGCCGGAGTGACGGTGTCGCGCGAACTGGCGCGCGTGAAGGGCGCAGCGCTCGAGCACCTGCGGCTGCGTCATCCGTTCTACGAGCGGGTCGTGCCCGTGATCCTCGGTGAGCACGTGACGCTCGAGAGCGGCACCGGCGCCGTGCACACCGCGCCGGGTCACGGCCAGGAAGACTTCGTCGTCGGCAGGCAGTACGGCCTCGCGGTCGATAATCCCGTCGGCGGCGACGGGCGTTTCCTGCCGGCCACGCCGATCTTCGCCGGCGAGAAGGTCTTCGACGCGAACCAGCACGTCGTCGCGGTGCTCGCGGAGCGCGGTGCGCTGCTGCACCATGAGCCGTTCCGTCACAGCTACCCGCACTGCTGGCGCCACAAGACGCCGGTGATCTTCCGCGCCACGGCGCAGTGGTTCATCAGCATGGAGCAGGCGGGCTTGCGTGCGGCGGCGCTCGCCGAGATCGGCAAGGTCGAGTGGACGCCGGGCTGGGGCGAGCAGCGCATCTACAGCATGATCGCCGGCCGTCCCGACTGGTGCATCTCGCGCCAGCGCATGTGGGGCGTGCCGCTCGCGCTGTTCACGCACAGGGAGACGGGCGAGCTGCACCCGCGCGCGCCGGAACTCGTGGACCAGGTGGCCGGGCTCGTCGCGCAGGACGGCATCGATGCCTGGTTCGACCTCGATCCGGCCACGCTGCTCGGCGCGGAGGCGTCGAGCTACGAGAAGGTCACCGACATCATGGACGTCTGGGTCGACTCGGGCGTTTCGCACCACTGCGTGTCGCAGAGCCGGCCCTAGATCCTTTCGCCCGCCGACCTTTACCTCGAAGGCTCGGACCAGCATCGCGGCTGGTTCCACAGCTCGCTGCTGACCTCGGTCGCGCAGAAAGGCCACGCGCCGTACAAGGGCGTGCTCACCCACGGCTTCACCGTGGACGAGAAGGGCCGCAAGATGTCGAAGTCGCTCGGCAACGTCGTGCTGCCGCAGAAGGTCATGAGCACGCTCGGCGCGGACGTGCTGCGCCTGTGGGTCGCAGCCACCGACTACGCCAACGAGATCAGCGTCTCGGATGAGATCCTGAAGCGCACGTCGGATTCGTACCGCCGCGTACGCAACACCGCGCGCTTCCTGCTCGGCAATCTCGCCGGGTTCGATCCCATGCGCGACGCGCTGCCGGTGGACCAGATGCTCGCGCTCGACCGCTGGGCGCTCGCCCGCACGCGCGAGCTGCAGCACGAAGTCGTCGCCGCCTACCGCAGCTACGACTTCCACGTCATCTACCAGAAGCTGCACAACTTCTGCGTCGTCGACCTCGGCGGCTTCTACCTCGACGTGCTCAAGGACCGCCTCTACACGACGCCGGCAGCCGGTCTTCCGCGCCGCTCCGCGCAGACCGCGATGTACTGGATCGCCGCGGCGATGGTGCGCTGGCTCGCGCCGATCATGTCGTTCACGGCCGAGGAGATCTGGCGCTTCATGCCGGGCGAGCGCGCGGAATCGGTGTTCTTCACGACCTGGGCCGCCATCCCCGACACCGCATCGGTCCCGCAGACGATCGACTGGCCGAAGGTGCTGGAGGCGCGTGCCGCCGTGCTGCGCGAACTCGAGCGCCTGCGCGTTGCCGACCTGATCGGTGCGCCGCTCGATGCCGAGGTGACGCTCTACGGCACGCCTGAATGGATGTCAGCCCTGCAGCCGCTCGGCGATGAACTGCGGTTCGTGCTGATCACGTCGGAGGCGCAGGTGGCGGACGCGGCCGCCCGGACGCCCGAGGCCCTGGCAACGGACGGCGAGGGCAGGAGCGGGCTCTGGCTGCACGTCAGGCGCTCCGAGGCCCCGAAGTGCGCGCGCTGCTGGCACAAGCGGGCCGACGTCGGTACCGTGGCAGCCCATCCGGAGCTGTGCGGGCGTTGCGTGACCAACCTCGACGGCCCGGGCGAGACCCGCCGCTACGCCTGAGACGGACCATGACGCGATGAGCCCTTCGACGCCCCCCACTCCGCCACCGCCGCCCGGGAAGGGCACGCCCGTCGCGATCGGCCTCGCGACGCTCAGTGGCCTGCGCATGCAGCGCACGCACCCCGCGGCCTGGCTGTGGCTGTCGTTGTTCGTCGTCGCCTTCGACCAGGCGACGAAGTTCCTGGTCACTCGCTTCCTCGACCTGTATGAGCGCGTCGAAGTGCTGCCGGTGCTGGATTTCACGCTGCTGCACAACACGGGTGCCGCGTTCAGCATCCTGGCCGACGCGTCGGGCTGGCAGCGCGGATTCTTCGTCACGCTCGGAGTCGTCGTGAGCGGCGCACTTGTCGTCTGGCTCTGGCGGCTGCCGCGCGGCGAGAAGTTCCTGCCGCTGGCGCTGGCGCTGATCATCGGCGGCGCGCTCGGCAACGTGATCGACCGCGTGACGCACGGGTACGTGATCGACTTCATCCATGCGCACTGGGGCGCCGCCTACTTCCCCGCATTCAACATTGCCGACAGCGCGATCACCATCGGCGCGGCGCTGCTCATGCTGGATGCGTTCCGCGAGCGGCACGCCTAGCGGATGCGCATCCTGCTCGCCAATCCACGCGGTTTCTGCGCCGGCGTCGACCGGGCGATCGACATCGTCGAGCGCGCGCAGGAGCTCTTCGGCGCACCGATCTACGTGCGGCACGAGGTGGTGCACAACAGGTTCGTCGTCGACCGGCTGCGCAGCCTGGGCGCCGTGTTCGTCGAGGAACTCGACGAGGTGCCCGACGGCGCCACGGTCATCTTCAGCGCCCACGGCGTCTCGAAGGCGGTACAGGCCGAGGCCGGGCGGCGCGAGCTGCGCGTGTTCGACGCCACGTGCCCGCTGGTCACCAAGGTGCACATGGAGGTCTCGCGCTACGGCCGCGACGGGCGCGACGTGATCCTGATCGGTCACGAGGGCCACCCCGAGGTCGAGGGCACGATGGGCCAGTTCGACCCGTCGCAGGGCGGGCGCATCTGCCTGGTCGAGGACGTCGACGACGTGCGCCACCTGAACGTGCGCGATCCCGCGCGGGTGGGCGTGGTCACGCAGACGACGCTCTCCGTCGACGACACGGCCGACGTGCTCGAGGCGCTGCAGGCCAAGTTCCCGACGCTGGCGACGCCGCGCAAGGAAGACATCTGCTACGCGACGCAGAACCGCCAGGACGCCGTCAAGAAGCTGGTCGCGGACTGCGACGTGATGGTCGTGGTCGGGTCGGCCACGAGTTCGAATTCCAATCGGCTGCGCGAGATCGCCGAGAAGGCAGGCATGCCGGGCTACCTGGTGGACGGCCCGGAAGACCTGCGCGAGGAATGGTTCGCGGGCAAGCAGGCCGTGGGGGTCACGGCTGGCGCGTCAGCGCCCGAACTGCTGGTGCAGCGCGTCGTGGCGCGTCTCAAGGAGTGGGGCGGGCAGGGCGCGGCCGAGATCGAGGGCCGCGCCGAGCACGTGGTGTTCGCGCTGCCGCGCGAATTGCGGGCGGTGAAGCCGGGACCGGGCGACGTCCAGCCCTGAGCCGTTGCGCGGTTGCGCCAGCGGCTGCGGCATCCAGTACTCAGCGCGACCAGCAGTCCGTGACGGCCGCGTCGCTGCTGTTCCTGGCCGTCTTGGCGCCGGTCTCGTCGATGGTGAACTCCGCGCAATGCGTGTCGTCGGCCTGGCCGCCCTTGGCGCTTGCCGTCGCCTGGAAGCCGGCGGCATCGGCCTCATCGATCACGATGTCATAGAAGCCGTTCTCGGTGACGTCCTGCAGCCCCAGGCCGCCCGGCGGCGATGTCGTCAGGCTTTCCGCGTAGGTGTCGTGCTGCAGGTAGTAGCGTTCCTGTGCGGCTGCCAGATCGAGCAGGGCCGCGGTAGCCTCGACGCGATGTGATCGCAGCAGGAAGGATCGGTAGCCCGGCGCCGCGATCAACGCCAGGCTGGCGACGATGGCCATCGCCACGACGAGCTCGATCAGCGTCACGCCGCGTCCATTCATGGCCCGTCACTCGGAGCCCGGTTGCAGCCAGAAGGTACGTCGCGGCGCTGCGTCGCCGCTGGGGCCGCAGCTCCGCGTTTCGTCGGGACAACCCGCTTCGACGTCATCTGCGGTCCAGCCCAGGGCACGGGTCACATAGAAACCCTGCAGGTGGAGGTCCTGCGCGCCGCGCACGGACTTCCCGGTCGCCTCGATCACGAAATGAAACGCGACCAGCGACGTGCCGACTGGTCCTTGAGTGCCCTGCAGCGATTGCGCCCCGGTGAAATACAGTCGATAGGAATACTCATCGCGCGGCGCGGCGGGCGTTCCGGTTGCGGTGACCTGCGCGGCGACGACCTTGGGCGCGGCATGGGTGTAAGCGACACTGAGGTCGTCCGCGAGCAGGGCTTGTTCGATGGCGAATTCGGCCGCCTGGAAGGCGCGTTCCTGGCACTCCACGTTGGCTGCCATCTGCAGTTCGACGATCGCCGCGGCGTACGCGGCCAGACCGATCATCGAGAGCACGACCAGGACTGGCAGGCAGACAGCGAGGGCGATTCCTTGCTGGCTCCTCGATGGGAGGGCAAGGGCGCGGTTGGAGATCGCGGCAGACTCAATCATCGGTGTTCCTGAGGTGGATCGTCTTCGTCACGTGAATTCGGTGGTAACCATCCGTCGTCGCGGGCCAGGCGCGGTCCGCATAAATGACCGCGGGCGAACTGCCGCGCGTGCGGTCGCGCTCCTGTGATCGCAGACGCAGCCAGACCTGGACCGTGACGGGCACGGCGCCAATGGGCAGTGGACCGGGCTCCGCGTAGGTATCGACCCGGGCATCCCGGTCGACATCGAGGCCAATCCGGAACTGCAGGTCTTCGACCCCGGCGGCGATCTCCTCGTCGCTTACACCAGGACCGGAGATGAGTACCTTGCGCCGCAACGCGGGGAAATTGCGCCCAGCGCCTGAATCGACACTTACGTAGTAGGCATGGACGACAAGGCTGCGCACTTCCGCCGGCGGTGGCTCGCTCGCGACGCTGCTGACGTCGAAACCCGCGGGTACCTGGTTGCCGAGTGTGCGAGGCACGAACAGCTGGCCTGCTGCCAGGCTCGAAACGACCAGGACACGGTCGCGCGCGGTTGCCGGGACGGTGGTGGTCGCGAGCGAGAGTTGCCTGGCACTGGCCCGACGGATCACCAGGACGTCCGCTCCCGCAACGGCACCGCCCGCACTCGCCGCGCAGTTGCTGACACTAAGGTAACGGTTGTTGGTCCCATCCACCGCTTGCGCGATGCTCGTGACCCAGCTGATGCCGCCACAGCGATCCGGAAACGTCAGCGCCGGGTTGGTGGTCATGCGGTCGGGTCGGTGTGCCGGGCCCCAATAGCCCGCCATGCGCAGGTCGGCTTCGATGACACTGAGCGCGTGGCGAGCGGTCTCCTGCATGCGTGCATGCGTGTCCGCAGCTCGTTGCAGGTTCCGGGCCTTGGCGAGCAACGTCACGGAACCCGCAACCAGGAGCAGGCTGATCGCGAGCGCCAACAGGATTTCGACCAGGCTGAATCCGTGCAGGTCTCCATGCGCCTCGATCGGGCGAATGCGCGCAGCAGAGCGGGTCATGCCAGCAGCCGCAGCGTGACTAGTCGTTCGCCCGGACTGCCGGGTACCAACCAGCGAATCTCGATCGTAACGACGCTGGCGGCGGCGGTTGCGAGCTGCTGAACCGCGACGCGGCTTGCGGCGCCGGGGAGCGCATCGGCCACGCGCTGGCGCCATTCGTACAGGTCCTGCGCCGCGCGTGCAGTCGCCTCGCAAGGCGTCGTCGCACTGCAGGCGGAATCCGGTGCGACTGGCTCTTTGTCGGACGGAAGGTCGTAGGCAATGCCGGCGGAGCGATTGGCACGAATACGCTCGGCAAGGTCGGCCGCGAGCGTGACCGCCGCGGTTCGCTGCATCGCCTCTCGGCTCGCACGCAGGCCGGCGATGAGCATCGTCAGGCCGCCCAGCAGCCCGAACGACAGAATCGCCAGGGCGACCAGCGTCTCGAGCAGCACGAAACCGCGTCGCCTGTCGACTTGCTGACCGGCGCGGCCGTTCATGGGGCAGGGCAGGTCAGCGCCGTGTCGGCGGCGGACCGGTTGGAGACGCGCGGACGGCCTGTCTGGCTGATGATGACGGCACGCGCTTCGCGGCTGCCACGGATGTCGCAGAAGGTGAATGTCGACGTCACGCCGGTCTGCCCAAACGCGCGAAACGACAGCGTGGCCCGGTTGGACGTGATGCGGCCCCGCGGCCAGGCCGGGTAGGTGTAGAGCAGGTTCTCGTCCGCATCGCGCACGGCAGGCACGTCCGCGTCGCCATTCACGAACACGATCCAGCCGTTGTTCCAGTGTGCCTCCTCGGTTTCGCAGGAAGCCGCGCCGGCGCTGGCACAAAGGCTGACCACGCCGTTGCGTTTCATGGCTTCCCCGCGCGCAAGGTGAATTGACTGCACGAACTGATTCACCGCGTTGGCGCGTGCGGCATTCAATTGCAGGTCCTGGAATGAGGGGGCCGAGAGGCCTGCAAGGATGGCGAGTAAAGCAACTGCCAGCAGCAGTTCGGTCAGCGAGAATCCACCCGGCAGTTCCATGGCGCGTCCCCGACAAGAAGCCTGGGGACCAATCTGCGGCTCGGGCCGCGCCTCGCGGCAGTCGAATTTGTGACTGCTTCACACTATTTTGGCGGGGAATGCCTTAACTTCGCGGGTGCCGAATACGGGATACGAGCGTCCATTTTCATCATATGTAAAGGCAATACGCCGCTTGTCCGCTGCGAATCGCCGCCCGTCGGAAAGCGGCCTGCTGCGCGCCGCGGCCTTGCTAATCTCTTCGCCGTGAACGGAAAGCACAAACTCATGAAGAAGCAAACCGGATTTTCGCTCGTTGAGCTGCTGATCGTCATGGTGATCGTGGCGATCCTGGTGACCCTGGCGGTGCCCTCGTATCGCGAGTCGGTCCGCCGCAGCGACCGGCGCGCCGCGCAGGCGGTCATGATGGACATCGCGAATCGTCAACGGCAGTACTTCACGGGCAATCGCACGTTTGCCACCGAGGGCGAACTCGACTACGCGCTGCCGGCCGAACTCTCGGGCAAGTACACGTTCGCGATCGACGTCGATGCCGGTCCGCCGCCGGCCTTTACGATCGATTTCACGGCCATCGGCGCCCAGGCGGCCGATGGGGACCTGTCCCTCACCAGCGCGGGCATCAAGACGCCCGCGGAGAAGTGGTAGCAATGACGCACGGACAGACACAGGCACAGCGAGGCGTCTCGCTGGTCGAGGTGCTGATCGCCATGGTCATCCTGGCCGTTGGCCTGCTGGGACTGGTGGGGCTGCAGGGTCGGCTGCACGTCGTTCAAGTGGAGGCATACCAGCGCGCGCAGGCGCTGATGCTGTTGCAGGACATGGGCAACCGCATCGTGCTGAACCGCAATGACGCGGTGAGCTACGTCACGGTCGACCCGCTGGGTGAGGGCATGACGTGCCCGACGACCAACAGTACCCGCGTCGAGGCGGACGTGCGCGACTGGTGCGCGGCCCTGCAGGGCGCGGCAGAAACCATCAGCAGCAGCAAGCTCGGCGCCATGGTCGGCGGGCGCGGCTGCGTCGAGGATCTCGGCGGCGACGCTTACCTCGTCACCGTCGCGTGGCAGGGCCTCGGGCCGGTCGCGCAGCCGCCTGACAGCGTGACCTGCGGTGAAGGCGAGTACGACGGCTCCGACGATTCGCCGTGTATCGACGATCTGTGCCGCCGTGTCGTCACCACCGTCGTTCGGATCGCCACGCTATGACGCACATGAAGTCACAACCAATGCAGCTGACCGGGC
>JBAVJR010000129.1:0-9117 GCA_049687855.1 Steroidobacteraceae bacterium
AAGAAGCCCCGCGCGAGTGGGGCTTCTTTTTTTGGTGCCGGAGTTACGGTTGCGGCATTCGCAACTCACCCCGGCGGTGCAACAGATCGCTGATCGTCGAGGGGGCGCGGTTCAGGTAACGAGCAACCTGCGACAAGTTCGCGGCGCCTTCGAGCAGCGCACGCCGGGCAACCTCCCCGCGCGCCTGCACCAGGTCGGGACGTCGGCGCCTGGATCGTAGTTCATCCGTAGTGACGTCATGTGCATTCGCGACTTCCGTCGCGATGGCCTCCAGGCTGAGTGGCGACCGCCTGTCGTGCATATCACATGACGGGATCGCCAATGTGTTGCGCTCGGCGACTCTTGCCCGGCCCAATCGCGCGGTCGTGCTAACAGCATCGCGCTCGGCGGCTGCGGGCGCCTCGCTCATGAGGCGCCGATAGGCGGCGCGAGCCGCGTCGACCGACGATCCGAGCCTGCCGAGTACCGGCTCAATGCGCAGCCATTGCGGACAGGACGCCCCGAGGTAGGCACGATGGCTGCTCCAGCAATAGTCGCGTGGATCGGCCACCATGCGCGCGCGAACCGGGTTGAGGTGGACGTAGCGCACGAGCGCCAGCAGATAGCGATCCGCATCGACCAGCCGCGCCCGGTAACGACGCTCAAACAGGTGGCCGGTCGTCGCAACCGCCCGCTGTTTCGCCCGGGCGTAACGGGATGCGACGATGCCCATCACCGACCCGAGCGGCGCCTCGGCGATCCGGATCGCCAGGTGTACGTGGTTCGTCATCCAGCAGTAGGCGAACAGGCTGGCATCGTAGCGCTCGAGGGCGCGAGCCACGATTTCCTCGAAACACAGATAGTCGTCGCTGCCACCAAAGATGATCTGGCGGTGGTTGCCCCGCAGCACTGCGTGGTACAGGCCACCCGAGACGTGAATGCGGCGCTGGCGTGGCATCGGGCAATCGTCGGTGCATGAACGATCGCGCGATCATGATTGGCAGGCGTGCACGATGCCTCGTGCAATTCAGCCCGATACCAGCACTAACGGAAACCGTAACACCGGCACTTAATTACTTAATGTCATACACGCGTCATTGAAACGTGTGTGCTTTGTCGGGCGCTGTTTTTCCGCGTACTGTTAACTCGTGTCGTTCCGGCCGGCAAAAACAGGTAGAAGTGACGGGCAAGTCACAGAAACTGACAAGAAGAAATCACCGTGCAAACTTATGTCAAATTGATCGTCGTCGGAATCATCGGCCTCGGTGCAACTGCAGCGCAGGCGACGATCGTCACTTTCAGCTCGTCCGCCGGCCCCACCACGTCGCAGCCTGGCGCGATCACGATCAATTTCAATAATGATTACTGTGCCGGCCCCGGCGCGTATACAAGCTGCACCGGCAGCTTCGAGACGGTCACCGGCAACTTGTCTGGGAAGTACGCGCAGCCCGTCGGCGCCACGGACGACTACCTGACGGTACCGGACCCCGACGGCGGCAGCACCGGCGGGGCACAGCTCTTCCTGAGCGGCCCCACCAACTACTTCGGCCTGTTGTGGGGCTCGATCGACGCCTACAACACGATCGCGTTCTACAGCGGGGGCGCGTTGGTCCAGTCTTTCACGGGCACCAACATCGTCGGCGCCAATGCCAACGGCAACCAGTCCAGTGCGAGCTCGAACCTGTACGTCAATTTCTTCTTCAGTGGCGGCACCTACGACGAAGTGCGCATGACGAGCACCGGGTTCGCGTTCGAGAGCGACAACCACGCGTACGCGCCGGTGCCGTTGCCGGCCGCGGCGTGGCTGCTGCTCTCGGGCATCGCCGGCCTGGGCTTCGTCGGACGACGTCGCACCGCCGCCTGACCCAGGGTCAACCGCGCCGACTGGGCCTGGTCGGCGTCGGGTTCGTCGCCGGACGGTAACGCCCACTTCAGGATGACGGACGCGTCCGGCACGACCACGTTCACGGGTCAGTGCCCCTGCGCGCGGTCCTCCCGGATCCATCGGGCCAGTTCAGGTGCGCTTGCGGCTGGGAGCTGCGCGCGCAGGGCGTCGAGTTCATTCACGGCGTCGTTGCGTCGACGGCGCAACACCCACTCGCGCAACGCCTCATTCACGGCCCGGCTGCGGGCGCCGGGGCGCTCGCTCGTGCATCCGCAATCGCAAGCCACCATTCTGACGACTTGAGCACGAAACTCCCTGCGTGCCCCCGGCGGGATTTCTTCATGGCACCCGCGGAGGCAGCACCGCGGAATTCAGCTGGATTCGTGCAGTAAGCCCTGTGGAATCGCTGACCAATGGGGCCCGGTCATGACCGTAACACCGGCACCATCCGATCGGTCATGACCGTAACCGTAACACCGGCACCATCCGCAACGGAAACCGTAACACCGGCACCATCCGCACCGGCATACTCGCGGCATGCAACTCGCCTGGCTCTCGCTCGCCGTCGTCGCCACGGTCGCCTACCACGTCATCCTCAAGCTGACGCCGGCCGGCGCGAACCCGTTCCTGTCGCTGATGCTGACTTACGGTGCCGTCACTCTCCTGTTCGCGGGCGTGCTCGCGCTCGCCCCCGGCGAATTCGCGTGGCGCGAAGAAATGCGCCAGGTCAACTGGACCGCGATCGCGCTGGCGCTGGCGATCATCGGGCTCGACCTCGGCTTCATCCTGCTCTACCGCACGGGTTTCGAAGTGAGCCTCGGCGCGCTGGTCACGCAGACCGCGGCCGCCATGCTGCTGGTGGGTATCGGCGTGCTGGTGTTCCGCGAAAAGCTCGATCTCGCGCACGGCGTCGGCATCGTGCTGTGTCTCGCGGGGCTGTGGCTCGTCAACCGGCGCTGAGCTGTTCGGCAGACGGCGCGGCCCGAATGACGCGGCCCGGCAGCTGATCAGCGTTCGTTGGCCCGGCTCTCGAGCCGCGCCTGTTCGTGCGCGCGTTCCTCGCGAATGCGCCGCACCGTCCACCACATCAGCAGGCCGACCGCCGTCAGCATCGCGACCATCAGGATCGCCATCTTCGGTCCCGCGAGCCGCCAGGCTTCGCGCAGCCCGAAGAGCACGCCGACAGGCGTCGAGACGAGCAGGAACGGCCGGGCGGTGCGCACGCGCTGGCCGCTACTTGTCCGTCTGCACCCAGCCCGACGCGGGCATGGCATCGAAGAACATCTGGATCCGGTGCAGCAGCTGGTTGCGGTCGGCCCAGGCAACCTGTTCGTCGAGCCGCTCCATGCGGTCTGCCTTCGTGGGTTCGGACTCCAGACCATGCACCAGCGGCGCGGGTGGTGGAGTCTTGCCGCGCTTCTCGGCCTCTTCCATCAGCATCAGGTGCAGTCGCTCCCAGTAGGGGAGCGTGGGATAGGCGCGACCGCGCAGCCGGTGATGCACGAGCAGCCGGCGACCGCGACTGGTGGATCTGAATGAAGGCATGGGAATCGTCCTGTTCCGCAAGACTAGCGGGTCGGCGGCCAACTTCACAGCCGGAACGATCCCGTTCCGCGCGCATCCGTTATGCTCCGGTCGGGGCAACTCCAACGGAGCGGAACGAGCATGACGATAGCCTTCTGGTGCGTGCTGTTGGCGGGCTTCCTGCCGTATTTCGGCACGCTGACCGCCAAGATCGGCGGCGACAGTTTCGACAACCGCAATCCGCGCGACTGGCTCAACGCGCAGTCCGGTTTCCGCAAGCGGGCCAACGCCGCCCAGCACAACAGCTTCGAGGCGTTCCCGTTCTTCGCGGCCGCGGTCATCATCGCCCACCTGGCCGGCGCGCCGCAGGGACGCATCGACCTGTTCGCGGTCGTGTTCATCCTGGCGCGTCTCTTCTATATAGCGTTCTACCTCGCCGACATGGCGACGCTGCGGTCGCTGGCCTGGTTCGCCGGCATCGGCAGCGTGGTCGCGCTTTTCCTCGCGGTGGCGTGAATAGTCAGCGCCCCCAGTAGGGCATCTGCCTGCGGCTGCGCCAGAGACCGTCGCCGGCATAGACCGCGAGCGCGGTCCAGATGAACAGGAACCCGACCCCGCGCTGCAGCGTGAAGGCCTCGTGGAAAACCCACACGCCGAGCAGGAACTGCAGCGTCGGGCCGATGTACTGCACGAGCCCCACGGTGGAGAGCGGGATCAGGCGCGCACCGTAGGCGAAGAGCGCCAGCGGCAGTGCGGTCACGAGGCCACTGCCCAACAGCAGCGCGTTGACGTGCGGGGCGGCATGACCGAACGCACCGGTGCCCTGCATCTCGATCCACAGCAGGAAGCCCAGGGCGAACGGTGCGAGCAGCAGTGTCTCGGTGGCGAGCCCCGGCACGGCCTCGACCTTCACGACTTTGCGGATGAGGCCATAGCTGCCGAAGCTGGCCGCGAGCACGAGCGCGATCCAGGGCGGGCGGCCGGCCACGATGGCGAGATAGAGCACGCCCAACGCGGCCAGGCCGACCGCAAACTTCTGCGCCGCGTTGAGCCGCTCGCCGAGCACCAGCACGCCCAGCACCACGTTGAGCAGCGGGTTGATGAAGTAGCCGAGGCTCGCGTCGATCACGTGGCCGTGGGCGATCGACCAGACGTAGATCAGCCAGTTGATGCTGATCAGCACAGCCGTGACCATCAGCCGGTAGCGCGTGCCGGGGTTCGCGAGCGCCGTACGAACCGCACCGACGTCGCCGCGCCACGCCAGCCAGGCGAACACCAGCAGGCAGCTCCAGACGATCCGGTGCGCCATGATCTCGAGCGCGGGCACGGCCTGCAGCGGCTTCATGTAAAGGGGCAGGAAGCCCCAGATCGTGAAGGCGCCGATGGCAGCGGCGAGGCCGGCCCCCGCGCGCGGCGAGGTGGGTGCGGCAGGCGCTGGGTGCTGGCCGGTCATGGGGCGCGCATTGTGACAAATCCCCGCCCCTGACGAGTGGTCGGCTGAAGTCTCGACAGGACTCAACAGTTGCTAATATAATAGGCACAAGTTTATTTAAGGCCTATTATATGAGCAGTTTTTCGGTTCCTCCTGTCCTGCTCGAGCGAATGGTCCGCCTCGGCGACCGTATCCGTACCGCCCGCGTCCGCCGCGGCTGGTCCGTATCGGTCCTGGCGGCAAAGGCTGCCATCAATCGCAACACCCTGACTGCGCTCGAGCACGGCAAGCCCAGCACGTCCGTTGCGTCCTTGCTTGCGGTGCTGTGGGCGCTTGGCCTCGACGAGTCGATCGATCTGCTGGCCGATCCCGACCGCGATCTGCATGGCAAGGCGCTCGAGGCCTCTCACAGGGCCCAGCGCGTGCGCGGTGGCCGGGCCAGCGACACGAGTCGCTATGACTTCTGAGCGCGAGGCCTACGTCTACATCCAGCTCCCCGGCACGCGCGAGGCCGTGCCGGCGGCGCTGCTGCGCGTGCTCACACTGAAGGACGGCACGCGCGTCGGGCGCTTCCGCTACGGTGATCGCTATCTCAGGCGCCCCGATGCGGTCGCCCTCGATCCGTTCAAGTTGCCGCTCGCGCCGGAGCTGTTCGAATTCACCACGTTGCGGGGCATCCCCGGCGCCGTGCGCGATGCCGCTCCGGACGCGTGGGGCCGGCGCGTCATCGAATACCGGCTCGCCCGCGCGACCGAAGACCTGGACGAACTCGATTACCTGCTGCACGGACCACAAGACGGTGCAGGCAACTTGAGCTTCGGCCTGACGGCCCAGCCGCCGACACCGGTGCGCGCCTACAATCGCACGCGCCAACTGGCCGAACTCATCGAGCTTGCGCAGCACATCGACGCCGGCGAGCCGGTGGCGGCGAGACTACTCGAGGAGATCGAACCGGGCACCTCTCTCGGCGGCGCGCGCCCGAAGGCGACAGTCGAGGACGAGCAGAAGCTTTACCTCGCCAAATTCCCGCTGCCTGACGATCGCGTCAACCTGCAGCGCGTGGAGTTTGCGACACTGGCCCTGGCGCAACGTGCAGGCATTCGCACCGCCCGCGCGCGACTGGAGCGCGTCGGCGTGCACGACGCCTTGCTGCTCGAGCGCTTTGACCGGCAATGGCTCGGCGAGGGCTATGCACGCTTCGGCCTGGTGAGCGCGCTGACGGTGCTCGAGGCAGGCGAAAGTCACCTCGATCGCGAACGCTGGTCCTACCCGCTGCTCGCCGATGCGCTACGCCGGTGGACCGAGCGTCCGGCGCAGGATTGCGTCGAACTCTATCGCCGCATGGTGTTCAACGCCGCGGTGACCAACGACGACGACCATCCTCGCAACCACGCGCTGCTGCGCACCCCGCGCGGTTGGCGACTCGCGCCCGCCTATGACCTCGTGCCTTCGCCGAAGGTGAGCCAGGAGCGCCGCGACCTTGCGCTCACGGTGGGCCAGTACGGACGTGCCGGCAGCATCTACAACCTGCTGAGCCAGTCACGACGATTCGCGCTCGAAACGGCCGCAGCACGCGCGGTGATCGATGACGTCGTCACCGCGGTGCACGGATGGCGTGAGGTGTATCGCAGCTGTGGTGTCTCGGTTGCCGATTGCGAGCGCATGGCGCCGGCGTTCCTGCCCGCAGGCTTTTTCTACGAGAACACGCCCGCACCGTGACCCCTGCGTCGCGTCGTGGAAATTCCGGAGCGCCGCGCTGCCCGGCACCGGGCATGCTGCCGCCATGGATCTCCGTCTGGAAAGCGGCCGCCTGCGACGCGAGTGGCGCACGATGCAGGTCATGGTGGGCATCTACTGCCGCGGTCACGACCATGCGGCAACGGACGGACTATGCGCGGACTGCCAGGGGTTCCTGGATTACGCGGAACGCCGGCTGGAGAAATGCCCATACGGGCCGGAGAAACCCACCTGCGCCAGGTGCCCGATCCACTGCTACAAGCCGCAGCCGCGCGAGCTGGCACGTAACATAATGCGGTACGCGGGGCCGCGCATGATGCTGCGGCATCCGTGGCTGACCCTGACGCACTTCGTGGACAAGGCGCGTCGCGTCGAGCATCCGATGGATGCGCGGCGCAGCCGGCGCGATCAGGGTTGAACCGGCCCTCAGGCGGCGTAGTCGGCGGGCACGCCGAATTCGTCCCGCTCGTCCGTGAGGAATCCGTTCTGCGGGCGCCAGGCCAAGGCTTCGCGCTTGCGCTGCAGGACTTCCGCGTCGATGTCGTCGACGAGTCGTGCACGCGGCGAGAGTTCGAGGCTGCGGTTGTGGCCGATCCAGCTCAGGTTCATTCCGATTCTCTCCGTGGCACGTGCCTGATGGCATGCCCGTTCGCTTGACGGGTCAGGTTCCCCGACGGCAGCGGACGCCTACAGCGCCTCGAACCCCTTCATCCTGACGAAGTCTGCAAGCGCAGCGCGTTCGGTGCGCAGCGTGTTGATGGGGTGCGACAGGTCCGCGTAGCCAAGCGCCATGCCGGAGAACAGCATCAGGTTGGCAGGTACCTCGAGGTGCTTCTGTACGGTAGCCGACACAAGCGACCAGATCTCCTGGGCGCACGTGTGCAGGCCGTGCTCACGTGCGAGCAGCATCACCGTCTGCATGTACATGCCCACGTCCGACCACTGCGGTGGGCCGAGGCTGCGGTCGAGGTAGAAGAACAGCCCGACGGGCGAGCCGAAGAAATCGTAATTGCGCGCGAGCTGCAGCAGCCGCGCCATCTTGTCTTCGCGCGGGATGCCAATCGTCGCGTAGAGGTCTTCGCCGGCCTTGAAGCGGCGCGTGCGATAGGGTTCGCCCAGGCCGGGCGGGTAGATGTCGTACTCGTGCGAGCCGTCGCCGCGCGGGTTGGTCATGACCTGCGCGCGCACGGCGGATATCAGTTCGGCGAGCGGTTCGCCAGCGAGCGCATACACCCACCACGGCTGCAGGTTGCCGCCCGATGGCGTGCGCCGCGCGGCCTCCAGGATCTCGCGCACGATCGTGTCTGGCACCTGCGTATCGAGAAACGCGCGGCAGCTCATGCGGCTCGCGACGGCTTCGCTCACGTTCACGGCTGTTCCTCCTGGCGGCGAGCGATTCTGCCAGAAGCCGGAGCCTGCGGTTGACCGTGTCGCGGCGGCGGCCGTTTTTCGCTACGCTGCGCGCGCGTTGACCGAGGTGTGCATGCAGGACCTGAAGCAGTTCGTCGTCGACATTCCCGATTTCCCGAAGCCGGGCATCCTGTTCCGCGACATCAGCCCGCTGCTGCGCCGGCATTTTGCAGCCACGATCGAGTCGATCGAGGGCATGTTCACGGAGCCGGAGTGGGACGCCGTCGACGCCGTCGCGGGCATCGAGTCGCGCGGGTTCATCCTCGCGTCCGCCCTGGCCGAGCGCCGCGGCAAGGGCTTCGTGCCCATCCGCAAGAAGGGCAAGCTGCCGCCGCCCGTCGTCGACATCGCCTACGACCTCGAGTACGGCACGGGCGTGCTCGAGATGCAGGCCGGGCAGGGCCGGTTGCTGCTCATCGACGACGTGCTCGCGACGGGAGGCACGCTCACCGCGTCCACGGTGCTGAGCCGCCAGGCGGGGTACGTCGTGCAGGGCATCGGCGTGCTGATCGACATCGGCATCGCGCCCGGTTTCCGCTGCGAGGACCACGTGCCCCGCATCGTCCTGCAGTACGGCTGAGGCCGCCGCATGACCGAGCCCGTCATGCCGCAGGCTCCGCGCCGCGCGGCACTCACCTTCATTTTCGTCACCGTCGTGCTCGACATGCTGGCGCTCGGCATGGTCGTGCCGGTGCTGCCGCACCTGATCGAGGATTTCCTCGGCGGCGATACCTCGCGCGCGGCGCTGATGGTCGGGTACTTCGGCACGGTGTGGGCGGTGATGCAGTTCTTCGCGATGCCGGTGATGGGCGCGTTGTCGGATCGTTTCGGCCGCCGACCCGTGATCCTGCTGTCCAATTTCGGGTTGGGGCTCGACTACGTGCTGATGGCGCTCGCGCCGACGCTGTCGTGGCTGTTCGTCGGGCGCATGATCTCGGGCGTGACCGCGGCCAGCATCAGCACGTCGATGGCTTACGTAGCCGACGTCACGCCGCCCGAACGCCGGGCACAGAGTTTCGGCTTCGTCGGCGTCGCCTTCGGCCTCGGGTTCGTCCTCGGCCCCGCGATCGGCGGCCTGCTCGGGTCGGTCGATCCGCGCCTGCCGTTCTGGGCGGCCGCCGGCGCGAGCCTGCTCAACGCGGCGTACGGC
>JBAVJR010000130.1:0-11548 GCA_049687855.1 Steroidobacteraceae bacterium
GTCAGGATGCCGAGTTCCTTCGCCACCTGTGCCACGATCGGCGCGGCGCCCGTTCCCGTGCCGCCGCCCATGCCGGCGGTGATGAAGATCATGTCCGAGCCTTCGATCAGCTCCACGATGCGGTCCCGGTCTTCCATCGCCGCCTGGCGGCCGACTTCCGGGTCTGCGCCGGCGCCGAGGCCCTTGGTGATGTTCGAGCCGATCTGCAGGCTGGTCTTGACCTTCGAGTGCTTGAGCGCCTGCGAATCGGTGTTGATGCACAGGAAATCGACGCCTTCGATGCCTGAATTGACCATGTGGGTCACGGCGTTGCCGCCGCCGCCGCCCACGCCTACGACCTTGATGATTGCGCCCTGGTTTTCCGTATCTGCGAGTACGAACATGGGTGTGCTGCTCCGTGACAAAAATTATGACGAATGACGAATGACTTGTTGCCTGGCGCGGCAGCCTTACCGCGCCCCCAAAAGACCTGTGTTCCCCTTCCTGCCCTTCCTGCCCTTCCCGTCCTAGAAGTTCCCCTTGAACCAGTCCCGCATGCGCTGGATGGTCTTGCGCGGACCCATCCCGCCATGCGGCGACGGATGCACGTGGCGCGTGCTGCGGCCGAACAGCAGCAGCCCGACGCCGGTCGAATGAATCGGATTTCTTACGACGTCCACCAGCCCGCTCACGCCCTGGGGCAGGCCGAGCCGCACCGGCGCGTGGAAGATCTCCTCGGCCAGCTCGATGACGCCGTCCATCTTCGCGCTGCCGCCCGTGAGGACGATGCCGGCGGCGATCTTGTCGTGGTAATCGGACCGCGCGAGCTCGTCGCGCACCAGCACGAAGATTTCCTCGTAGCGCGCTTCGACGACGCTCGCGAGCGTCTGCCGCGCCAGGCGCCGTGCCGGGCGGTCGCCCACGCTCGGCACTTCGATGGTCTCGTCCGCATTCGCGAGCTGTGACAGCGCGCACGCGTACTTCACCTTGAGTTCCTCGGCATGGTGGGTCGGCGTGCGCAGGCTCTGCGCGATGTCGTTGGTGACGAGATCGCCCGCGATCGGGATTACGGCGGTGTGCCTGATCGCGCCGCCCGCGAAGACCGCGACGTCGGTGGTGCCGCCGCCGATGTCGATCAGGCAGACGCCGAGTTCCTTCTCGTCGTCGGCCAGTACGGCATAGCTCGAGGCCAGCTGCTCCAGCACGATGTCCTCGACCTCGAGGCCGCAGCGCTGCACGCACTTGACGATGTTCTGCGCGGCGCTCTCCGCGCCGGTCACGATGTGGACCTTCGCTTCGAGCCGAACGCCCGACATGCCGACGGGCTCGCGAATGCCGTCCTGCGCGTCGATGATGAATTCCTGCGGCAGGATATGGAGGATCTTCTGGTCCGCGGGAATCGCCACGGCGCGTGCCGCGTCGATCACCCGCTCGACGTCGCTCTGCGTCACTTCCTTGTCGCGGATCGCGACGATGCCGTGCGAGTTCAGGCTGCGCACGTGGCTGCCGGCGATGCCGGCGAACACGGAATGGATCTGGCAACCGGCCATCAGCTCGGCTTCCTCGACCGCGCGCTGGATCGACTGCACCGTCGAGTCGATGTTGACGACGACGCCGCGCTTCAACCCGCGCGAAGGGTGCGAACCCACGCCCACCACGTCGATGGTGCCGTCCGCGGTGAGCTCGCCGACGATGGCGACGACTTTCGAGGTGCCGATGTCGAGCCCGACGAGCAGGTTTCTTTCAGGCTTTCTAGGCATCGGGTGTCGCATCCTGTCGCGGGGCGACGGCCAGTGCGGAACGGGCGTTCCAGCCCACGCTGAAGCCGTTCGTGTAGCGCATGTCCACGTAGTTGATCTCCGCGACCCGCTTCGCCACCGTCGGGCTCGCGAGTCGAATGAAGCGTTCGAGGCGTTCCTTGACGTCCTGCCGGCCGAGCCTGACCTGCAGGCCATCCGCCAGCTCGAGTTCCCACGCGCCGCGGTCGTCGAGCCGGACGCCCGTGAGGCGCAGCCCGGATTCGAGCAGGCGGCCCTGGGCATCGATGTAGAGCTGCGCAACCTGCGACTCGCTGCCTGCGGGCCCTTCGAGCAGCGGCAGTTCCGGCGGCACGTAGCGCGCGTTGCGGATGAAGAGTTCGCCACGCGCGTTCAGCAGCCCCGTGTCGTTCCACCGCGCCGCGGCCACCTCCTCGTTGACCACGACGCGGATTGCATCCGGCCAGACGCGGGTCACGACTGCGCTGTCCACCCAGTCGATCGACTCGACGCTCTGGCGTATGCGCTCGAGGTCCACCGAAGCCAGGCCACCCTGCGCGACCTGCGCGACGGCGCTCTCGATCTCCGGCGGCGAGATCCGCTGGAATGCGCCTTCGAGCAGGACCCGCCGCACCGGCCGGTCCAGCGCAAAGATCAGCAGCAGCACGACGACGACGCAGCCGGCGACGATGGCCGCCGTGGTGCCGATCGCGCTCCAGTCGAGGCGCTCCCACCACCCCGGCTCGGGGCGGGTCGCCTGCTTGCGCGGCTTCTTGCCGAACGGCAGCTTCATCGTCCTGTCTCCTGGCCACGCACGCTCGTTTCGAGGACTCGCCAGACGAGTTCGTCGAACTCGATGCCGCGCTGGCGTGCCGCCTTCGGCACGAGTGAATGGCTGGTCATGCCCGGCGCCGTGTTCACTTCGAGCAGCCACGGCTTGCCTGCACGGTCGCGCATGAAATCGACGCGGCCCCAGCCGCTGCAACCGACCGCGAAGAACGCCGCGAGGGCGAGGCCCGCAAGTTCCTGCTCGGCGGCGCCGGTCATGCCCGGGCACAGGTACTGCGTGTCCTCGGCGACGTACTTCGCGTGGTAGTCGTAGTACTCGCCCGCCGGCACGATCCGGATCGAAGGCAGCGCTTCGAGCCCGAGCACGCCTACCGTGTACTCCTCGCCCTGGATCAGCTGCTCGACCAGCAACGGTCCGGCGTAGCGCGCCGCCAGCTCGACAGCCGCCGCGAGGTCCGCGTCCTTGAAGCAGCGCGTGATGCCGACGCTCGAACCTTCGCACGCCGGCTTGACGATCACCGGCAGGCCCAGCTTGCGGGCCGCGGCGACGACGTCCTCGCCGCGCTGCAGGTTGACGTAGGCCGGCGTCGGCAGGCCGAGCGCGAGCCACACCTGCTTGGTGCGGATCTTGTCCATTGCGAGCGCGGACCCGAGCACACCCGAGCCCGTGTAGGGCACGCCCAGCGATTCGAGCAGCCCCTGCAGCACGCCGTCTTCGCCACCGCCACGGTTGCCGTGCAGGATGTTGAAGACGCGATCGAACTGGCGGCCGCCCGGCGCGTTGAGCGCGGCGACGAGGGCAGGGATACCGTCGACGGCCGCGGCGTCGACGCCGCGGCGCCGCAGCGCTTCGAGCACGTTGCGGCCCGAATCGAGCGACACCTCGCGTTCGGACGACGTGCCGCCGAGCAGCACGGCGACGCGACCGAACTCCGCGGGATCCTGGATGAGCAGGGGCGAAGTCATGAGCGGTGGCCTCGCATCGCGACTGCAGCGGGCAGGGTGCGCGGCAGTTCATTGGAAACGGCGCCGATATGACCTGCGCCCATCGTCAGCACGACGTCGCCCTCGCGCACGATGCCGGCCAGTGCGTCCGGCAGTTCGTCGAGGGACTTGAGCAGCACGGGTTCCACGCGACCCCGCGAGCGGATCGCACGGCAGAGCGACTTGCCGTCGGCGCCCGGGATCGGGGCTTCGCCCGCCGCGTACACCTCGGCCACGACGAGTGCGTCCGCGTCGGCCAGCACCTGCGCGAACTCGTCGAGGAGATCGCGTGTGCGCGTGTAACGGTGCGGCTGGAAGACCAGCACGATGCGACGGTCCGGCCAGCCCTGGCGCGCTGCTTCGACTGTGGCAGCGATCTCGGTCGGGTGATGGCCGTAGTCGTCCACGATCGTGACCCTGCCGGCGCCGGTGTCGACGTCGGCGATCCACTGCAGGCGACGTTCGATGCCCTGGAATCCGGCCAGCGCGCGCTGGATGGCGGCATCGGCGACTTCGAGCTCGGTCGCGACGGAAATCGCCGCAAGCGCGTTGAGCACGTTGTGGCGGCCGGGCAGGTTCAACGTGACCGGCAGTGGCGGCGCGCCGCCCGGGCGCAGCACCGTGAACCTGGACCGGCCAGGCAGTCGCTCGATGTCGACCGCACGCACATCGGCGGACTCGTCGAAACCGTAGGTCAGGTAAGGCCGCGCGATGCTGGGAATCAGTCCGCGCGCGTTCGCATCGTCGTTGCAGACGACGGCGAGCCCGTAGAACGGCAGGTTGTGCAGGAACTCGACGAAGCTGAGCTTCAGTTTCTCGAAATCGCCGCCGTGCGTGCCGAGGTGGTCCGCGTCCACGTTGGTGACGATCGCGATCATGGGCTGCAGGTGCGTGAACGACGCGTCGCTCTCGTCGGCTTCGGCGACCAGGAACTCGCCAGCTCCGAGACGCGCATTGCTGGCTGCGCTCTTCAGCCGACCGCCAATGACGAACGTGGGGTCCGTCCCGCCCTCGGCCAGCACGCTCGCCATCAGGCTCGTCGTGGTGGTCTTGCCGTGCGTGCCGGCCACGGCGATCGAATAACGGAAGCGCATCAGTTCGCCGAGCATCTCGGCGCGCTTCACGACCGGAATGCGCGCGGCCAGGGCACGCGCCACTTCCGGGTTCGCGGCGTTGATCGCGCTCGAAACGACGACTACGTCGGCGCCGTCGACGTTCTCTGCGCGGTGGCCGATCAGCACGCGCGCGCCGAGCTGCTGCAGGCGCTCGACGGACTCGCCCCGCTTCAGGTCGGAGCCCTGCACCGCGTAGCCGAGGTTCAGCAGCACCTCGGCGATGCCCGACATGCCGCTGCCGCCGATACCGACGAAGTGGATCGTGTGAATCCGGCGCATGCGGTCTTTCATGCCGCCTCCCCTGCCGCCTGCATGCAGGCATCGGCGAGACGCACGTCGGCGTCGATGATGGCGCTCGTGCGCGCGGCCATCGCCATGCGCAAGAGCAGCGGACGTCCCGCCTCGAGCAGCGTGCGCAACAGTGCGGCGAGCGAAACCGGCGTCAGTTCGCCTTCGGGCAGGAGCTTCGCGGCGGCTGCCTGCACGGCGTACCGGGCATTGCGGGTCTGGTGGTCGTCGACGGCAGCGGGGAACGGCACGAGGATGGCGGGCACGCCGGCCGCCGCCAGCTCGGCCACGGTCAGCGCACCGGAGCGACACACGGCGAGGTCGGCCCAGCCGTAGGCACTCGCCATGTCGTCGATGAAGGGCCGCACGTCAGCCTCGATGCCGCGCGACCGATACGCCTGCACGGTCTCTGCGAAATTATGCGTGCCGGTCTGGTGCAGCACTGCGGGTCGCAGCGCCGCCGGCAGCTCGCCGATCGCAGCCGGCAGCACGGCGTTCAGGCGCGCAGCGCCCTGGCTGCCGCCGAACACGAGCAGGCGTACGGCGCCTTCGCGACCCGCGTAGCGCCGCTCGGGTGGAGCGATGGCGACGATCTCCGGACGCACCGGGTTGCCGACGCGCTCGGCCCGCACGCCGCTGCCGAAGCTGTCCGGGAATCCTTCGAGCACGCGCCTGGCGAGGCGCGCCAGCACGCGGTTGGTGAGGCCTGCGACGGCGTTCTGTTCATGCACGACCAGCGGCCGGCCGAGCAACCATGCCGCGATGCCGCCGGGGCCGGACGCGAAGCCGCCCGCGCCGAGCACGACCATGGGCTGATGCTTGCGGATCGCGCGCATCGCCTGCCTGATCGCGAGCAGCAGGCGGAACGGAGCCGCAAGCAGCGTCACCACGCCCTTGCCACGGAGACCGCCCACGCTCAGCCACTCGACCGGAATGCCCGCGGCCGGCACGAGGCGCGCCTCGATGCCTTGCCGCGTACCGAGCCAGACGATGTCGTAACCGCGGCGCTGCAGCACCCGCGCCGTCGCCAGCGCCGGAAAGACGTGCCCGCCCGTGCCGCCCGCCATGACCATTGCGACCTTGCGCGTCATGGGCGACGGGCCTCGCGCGGCGCGACGCGCACGCGTCCGGTGGCCTGCGTGTCGTGGTGGATGCGCAGCAGCACGCCGATCCAGCCGAGAGTCACGAGCATGCTGCTGCCGCCGTAGGACAGCAGCGGCAGCGTCAGGCCCTTGGTCGGCAGCAGGCCCATGTTCACGCCGATGTTCACGAAAGCCTGCAGCCCCAGCCAGATGCCGATGGCAGCAGCCACGTACGACTGGAAAGCCTGCCCGGCCTGTGCAGCTTCGCGCGAGATCAGGAGCGCGCGAGTCACGAGCAACGCGAACAGGCCGACGACGACCAGGACGCCGAGGAGACCGAACTCTTCCGCCAGCACGGCGAAGACGAAGTCGGTGTGGGCTTCGGGCAGGTAGAAGAGCTTCTGCACGCTCGCCCCGAGACCGACACCGAACCATTCGCCGCGGCCGATCGCGATCAGCGACTGCACGAGCTGGAAGCCGCTGTCGAACGGATCGCCCCATGGATCGAGGAAGCCCGTCAGCCGGCGCAGCCGGTAAGGCGAGACGACGGCGAGCGCCGCGAGCCCGACTGAGCCGACGACGATCGGCGCGGCCAAGTGAACGATACGCGCGCCGGCGAGGAACAGCACGCCGAGGCCGGTGGCGAACAGCACCGTGGCCGCACCGAAGTCCGGCTCGCACAGCAACAGCACCGCGGCGGCCCCGAGCACGCCGACGGGCACCAGGAACGCCTTGAAGTCGCTGCGCAGTTCATCCGACCGGCGCACGGCGTAGCTCGCGACGTACATCAGCAGCAGCACGCGCGCCGCTTCCGACACCTGGAAATTCATGAAGCCGAGACGCACCCAGCGCCGCGCGCCGTTCACTTCGGCGCCGATCCCCGGCACGAGCACCAGCACGAGCATCAGGAAACCGCCGGCCAGCAGGTACTGCGAATACTCGTCCCAGATGCGCGTGGGCACGGCCAGCCCGACGCAGCCGGCCACGAGCCCCAGTGCCACGTAGACCAGCTGGCGCGTGAAGTAATGGAAAGCCTGGCCCGTCTCCTTCTCGGAGATGCCGATCGACGCCGACGCGACCATGATCAGGCCGATCAGCAGCAGCGCGGACACGGTGCCGATGATCCACGGGTCCAGCACCAGGCGGCGCGGCTGGCCGCTCGAGCGCGCGTAGCTGTTGACGGTGGAAGCCGGCGCGCTCATGCAGCGAGACTCCTGACGGCGGCGGCGAACTCGTCGCCGCGATGGATGTAGTCGCGGAACATGTCGAGGCTGGCGCAAGCCGGCGAGAGCAGCACGGTGTCGCCTGGTTGGGCGACGGCTTGCGCCGCACGCACGGCCGCCGGCAGGTCGGCGGCGCGCTCCGTGGCGCAGACGTCGGCCAGCGTGGCTGCGAGCGCTGGCGCATCGCGGCCGATCAGCACGACGTGACGGACCTTGCCACGGAATGCAGCGCGCAGCCCGGAGAAATCCTGGTGCTTGCCATCGCCGCCGGCGATGACGACGAGCGGCCCGGCCAGGCCCTGCACGGCGGCGAGCGTCGCACCGACGTTCGTGCCCTTGGAATCGTTGACGTAACGCACGCCGCGGACATCGGCGACCCACTGCGAGCGGTGCGGCAGGCCACCGAACGCGCACAGCGCGTCGAGTGCCTGAACGAGCGGCAGGTCGAGAGCTTCGGCCAGCGCGAGCGCAGCCATCGCGTTCGCCGCGTTGTGCAGGCCCTGCAGCCGCATCGCCGCAAGCGGCAGCAACGGTTCACCCCGGCGCACGATCATCGGCGCAGGCAGGCGCTCGAGCGT
Source organism: Steroidobacteraceae bacterium (assembly GCA_049687855.1). Classification (GTDB taxonomy): domain Bacteria; phylum Pseudomonadota; class Gammaproteobacteria; order Steroidobacterales; family Steroidobacteraceae; genus RPQJ01. Next base: position 7,796 of record JBAVJR010000130.1, read on the forward strand.
GTAGTCGGCGTCGCGGGCTTCGAGGCTGAACGACACCACGGACTGGCCCGGGCGCGGCATGCCACGTACCGCCGGGTCATCGGCGTTGATCACGGCCACGTCGCAGCCGTCGAAGATGCGGGCCTTCGCCGCGCCGTATGCCGCGAGGCTCGCATAACGGTCCATGTGATCGGGCGTGACGTTGAGCACGGTCGCCGTCACGGTGCGCAGCGAGTGCGTCGTCTCGAGCTGGAAGCTCGACAGTTCGAGCACGTAGAGATCGGGCGTGGGACGCTCGAGCAGGTCGAGCGCCGGCTCGCCGAGATTCCCGCCCGCCACCGCGCGCCGGCCGCCGGCGTTCGCGATCTCCGCCACGAGGGTCGTCACCGTGCTCTTGCCGTTCGTGCCAGTGACCGCAGCCACCGGCGCCCGCGCCTCGCGGGCGAAGAGTTCGATGTCGCCCACGACCGGGAGCCCGCGCTCGAGTGCCTCGCGCACGACCGGCTCCTGCAGCGACAGGCCCGGCGAAATCACGACCTGCGCGACATCGTCGAGCAGCGACGAGTGGAACGCGCCCGTCCGCAGTTCGGCGGCCGGGACATCCGCGCGCAGCGCATCGCCGCCCGGCGGATTCGCGCGCGTGTCCGCGACCCGCGTCGTGAGACCCTTGCGGTCGAGGTAACGCGCAGCCGAAAGCCCGGTGCGACCGAGCCCCAGCACCAGGGCGCGGGTGCCGGCGGCAAGCGGAGCCAGTGTGTGGAGCGTCCCGGTCATCGGAGCTTGAGCGTCGCGAGCCCGAGCAGCACGAGGATCACGGTGATGATCCAGAAGCGGACGATGACCTTGGGTTCCGCCCAGCCCTTGAGTTCGAAGTGGTGGTGGATCGGCGCCATCCTGAAGATGCGCTTGCCGCGGAGCTTGAACGACCCGACCTGCAGGATCACCGACACCGTCTCCATGACGAAGACGCCGCCCATGATGAACAGCACGATTTCCTGCCGGACGACGACGGCGATGACGCCGAGCGCCGCGCCGAGCGCGAGCGCGCCGATGTCGCCCATGAACACCTGCGCCGGATAGGTGTTGAACCACAGGAACCCGAGGCCGGCGCCGAAGATCGCGGAGCAGATCACCAGCACCTCGCCCGCGCCCGCGATGTACGGGATGCCGAGGTAGTTCGAGAACACGACATTGCCCGACGCGTAGGCGAACACGCCGAGCGCACCCGCGACGAGGACCGACGGCATGATCGCGAGGCCGTCGAGGCCGTCGGTCAGGTTGACCGCGTTGCTCGAGCCGACGATCACGAAGTACGTGAGCGGGACGAACAGCAGGCCGAGCGGGACGACGACGTGCTTGAAGAACGGCACGTACAACGTCGTGTCGGCAGGCGACTGCGCGGTGACGTACAGCATGATCGCAGCGCCGAGCCCGGCGAACGACTGCCAGAAGTACTTGTACCGCGCGATCAACCCGCGCGAATTGCCGACGACGAGCTTGAGGTAATCGTCCCAGAACCCGATCAGGCCGAAGGCGACGGTGACCAGCAACACCACCCACACGAAACGGTTGGCGAGGTCGGCCCACAGCAGCGTCGCCGCGACGATCGCGGCGAGAATCAGCGCACCACCCATGGTCGGCGTGCCTGCCTTGCTCAGGTGCGTCTGCGGACCATCGGACCGCACGCGCTGGCCGACCTGGTATTCGGCAAGCCAGCGGATCATGCGCGGACCGACCAGCAGCGAGATCGCCAGCGCCGTCAGGGCTGCGAGGATCGCCCGCAGGGTCAGGTACTGGAAGACGTGGAAGCCCGAGAAATAGTCGGAGAGCCAGGCGGCGACGTGACGCAGCATCTAGTGTCCCCCTGCCTGCGCCGTGCCGCCCGGCACCAGCGCCGCGGTCACGCGCTCGAGTCGATTCACGCGCGAACCCTTCACGTAGATCGTGAGACCGTCGTGCAGGTCGGGCAGCAGCGCGGACAGCAGGGCGTCCGTGCTTGCATGCCAGGAAGCGCCGGGACCGAACGACTCCACGGCCGGCTGCGCGCCAGCGCCGACGGCGAGCAGTCGGGTGACGCCGCACTGGCGCGCCAGCTCGCCCATCTCTGCGTGCAGGCGCGGGCCTTCTCCACCCAGTTCGGCCATCTCACCGAGGACGAGCCACCGCTCGCCCGGCACGCCCGCCAGCGCCTGCAAACCCACGCGCAGCGACCCGGGATTGGCGTTGTAGGCGTCGTCGATCAGGCGTGCGCCGCGCAGCGCCTGCTTGACCTCGAGCCGTCCCGAGACCGGCCGCATCGACTGCAGGCCACGCTGCACCGCGTCGAGCCCTGCACCGGCCGCCATCGCAGCCGCCGTCGCGGCCAGCGCGTTCATGACGTTGTGTTCGCCCGCGAGACCCAGGTCGATGGAGCGCGTGCCGGAGGCCGTGACCAGTTCGAATGTCGCCACGAATCCCGCGGATCCCAGGTGACTGCGGACACCCCGCGCCGAGACGTCGGCGGGTTCACGCAGGCCGAACGTGACGATGCGGCCCGCGCGGCGCGCGAGGCCGCGCCAGAACGCGGCGAATCGGTCGTCGGCGTTGATCACGGCCGTGCCCTCCGGACCGAGCACTTCGAACATCTCGCCCTTGCCCCTGGCGACGCCCTCGATGCCGCCGAACCCTTCGAGGTGCGCCGGGCCGGCATTGATCACCAGGCCGACCGTCGGCGCGGCGATCGCGGCCAGGTGCGCGATTTCGCGCTGGTGGTTGGCGCCCATCTCGATGACGGCGCAACGATGCGTGGCTTCGAGCCGACACAGCGTGAGCGGCACGCCGATGTGGTTGTTCAGGTTGCCCTGCGTCACGAGACAAGGGCCCAGTTCGGCCATGATTGCGCCGGTCATCTCCTTGACCGTCGTCTTGCCGTTGCTGCCCGTGATGCCGACCACGACGCCGGGGAACGAGCGGCGCCAGGCATTCGCGAAGGCGGCCAGGCCGGCCAGCGTGTCGGCGACGACGACCTGCGGCAGCGGGCAGTCCACCAGTCGGCTGACGATCGCGCCTGCGGCGCCGCGCCGCGCCGCCTCGGCCACGAAGTCGTGACCGTCGAAGCGCTCGCCCGTGAGCGCGACGAACAGCGCGCCCTGCTCGAGCGCACGCGAATCGCTGAGGACGCGCGCAAACGGCGCATTGGCCCCGTGCAGGACGCCGCCGCAGACCTGGGCGAGGGTTGCGAGGTCGCGGCCGATCATGCCGCACCCCCGGACAGGACGGCCTGCACCGTCGCGCGGTCGCTGAACGCGCGCGTCTCGGTGCCGACGATCTGGTAGTCCTCGTGGCCCTTGCCCGCGACGACTACGACGTCGCCCGCCTCAGCCTCGTCGATGGCCTGGCGGATGGCCTCGGCACGGTCGGGAACCACGTGCGCGGCTGCGGCGTCGCACATGCCGGCGAGGATCTGCGCGATGATCGCCGCCGATTGCTCGGTGCGCGGATTGTCGTCGGTCACGATTGCGAGGTCAGCACCGGCCTCGGCGATCGCCCCCATCAGCGGACGCTTGCCGGGATCGCGGTCGCCGCCACAGCCGAAGACGCAGACCAGCCGGCCGCGCGCGTGGGCGCGAGCCGCATCGAGCACTTTGGCGAGCGCGTCGGGTGACTGCGCGTAATCGACCAGGACCAGCGGCTGCGTGCCGCCGCCGAAAGACTCCATGCGTCCGGGAGGCGCGACGCACAGCGCGAGCGCGGCCAGCGCCTTCTGCAGCGGCACGTTCCAGCCGAGCAGCACGC
>JBAVJR010000131.1:0-1759 GCA_049687855.1 Steroidobacteraceae bacterium
TATCACGAAGGCGTGTATCCACGCGCCGATGCGATCGCCCGTCTCGGCGAGCGAATGCTGCAGCAAGGTGAAGGCGTGGATGCGGCAGAGGCACTGCCGGTCTACATCCGCGACGATGTCGCGCGCCCGGCGCGGCTGGCTGTCACGGGACTGTCATAATTGGCGCTTGTAATGGTCCTGCAATGGCATACACGGCGACCGGACCAGTCATGACGGGCAAGCAGATCCTGATCGTCGAGGACGAGAAGCCGATCCGCGACATGATCGCGTTCGGATTGCGTCGCGCCGGCTTCACGGTCAGCGAGGCCGAGGATTGCAGCGAGGCGCGTTCCCGCATTGCCGATTCGCGTCCCGACCTGCTGCTCGTCGACTGGATGCTGCCGGACCAGAGTGGCCTCGAACTCACGCGCTCGATCAAGCGCAACAAGGAGACGCAGGACCTGCCGGTGATCCTGCTGACGGCCCGCGCCGAAGAGCAGGACAAGGTGGCGGGCCTGGAAGGCGGCGCCGACGATTACGTCACCAAGCCGTTCAGTCCTCGCGAGCTGCTCGCGCGCATCCAGGCCGTGCTGCGACGGACATCGCCGTCGTCCACCGGCGAGGCCATCGAGGCCGGAACGCTCAAGCTGGACCCGGCGAGCCATCGGGTCATGGTCGGCGAGCAGAACGTGTCGCTCGGGCCCACCGAGTACCGGCTGCTGCAGTTCTTCATGGAGCACCCCGAGCGCGTGTACACACGCAGCCAGCTGCTGGACAGGGTCTGGGGCGGCAATGTCTATGTCGAGGAGCGCACCGTCGACGTGCACATCCGCCGCCTGCGCAAGGCGCTGGAGCCCTTCGCAAGCGACTCGCTGGTGCAGACTGTCCGTGGTTCGGGGTATCGTTTCTCCACCCGGCCTGAATAGACCGGTCTTCCGCTAGACCGGGGGTTGCAGCGCTTGTCCCGTCCTGCCTGGCAGTTCATCGTCGGCCTCCTGAGCGGCCTGCTGGCCGCGCTCGCGGCAGGCTGGATCGCGGGGCGACCTGCACTTTTCGTCGCGGGTTACCTCGCGCTCGTCGTTGCGCTGCAGGCCTGGAACCTGATCCGGTTCGAACGCTGGCTGCGCCTGCGCAGCATCCTGCAGCCGCCGAACCTGCGTGGTTTGTGGGGCGAAACGGTCGAGCGGGCCAACCGGCTCTACCAGCGCAAGCGCTTCCACAAGCGCCGGGCTCTCGCGCTGCTGCGGGAACTGCGGCGCATGACTTCGGCGATGCCGGACGGCACGATCCTGCTTGGCCCCACGCGCGAGATCCTCTGGTTCAATCCAACGGCGGCGCAATGGCTGGGGTTGCGCCGCAAGCTCGACTACGGCATCCGCATCGACAACCTGATCCGCCAGCCCGAGTTCGTCGAGTACGTCGTGAACGGAGGGAAGGGCCCCGGGCCTCGCATCCACATGCCGAATCTCGGCGATCGCTGGTTCGCCTTCAACCTCGTCACGACCAGTGCACGCGATCTGCAATTACTGATTGTGCGCGACGTCACCAGTGAAGCGCGACTCGAGGGCATGCGACGTGATTTCGTGGCCAACGCTTCGCACGAACTGCGCTCGCCGTTGACCGTGGTGCGCGGCTACCTGGATACACTTGCCGACGATCCCACGCTGGACGAAACCTGGCGGGAACCGGTGCGCGAGATGCAACGCCAGTCCGAACGCATGCACAGCATCGTGTCCGACCTGCTGGAGCTGTCGCGCCTTGAAGCCGGCCGGGGCGTGGC
>JBAVJR010000132.1:0-8068 GCA_049687855.1 Steroidobacteraceae bacterium
CGCGGCGGCAGCATCTACCTGGTCGATGGCTTCAGCACGGCGAAGTTCTGGGACCAGGTGCGTGCAGGCAACTGCGTCACCACGTCCGGACTGATTGGCGTGATGGCCGCGTTCCTCGCGAAGTCCGAGCCACGACCGGACGACCACGACAATCCGCTGAAGTGCCTGACGATGTTCCCGGTCAGCGAGGAGACGGTCGCCTTCGCGCACCGCTTCGGCTTCGAGTACCTGACCGGCTTCAACATGACGGAGGTGTCCGCTCCGCTGGTCACCGACCTGAACACTCGCGTCTACGGTTCCTGCGGCAAGCCCCGCACGGGCATCCAGGCACGACTCGTCGACGACCACGACATCGAAGTACCGCGCGGCGGGATCGGCGAGCTGATCGTGCGGAGCCTGCATCCGTGGTCGATGAATGCCGGCTACAACGGCCAGCCCGAAGCGACGGCGGCTGCGTGGCGCAACGGGTGGTTCCACACGGGCGACTTGTTCCGGCAGGACGGCGACGGCAATTTCTTTTTCGTCGACCGCAAGAAGGATACGATCCGCCGCCGCGGCGAGAACATCTCCTCCTTCGAGGTCGAGAACGGCGTGCGGCAGTATCCAGACGTCGACGAAGTGGCCGCAGTCGGCGTCGAGAGCGAAATTGCCGAACAGGAAGTGATGGTGGTGGTGACATCGAAGCCGGGGCGCACGGTGGACCCTCGCGCGCTCACCGAGTTCCTGATCCCGCGGCTGCCCTACTTCATGGTGCCGCGGTACGTCCGCGTCGTCGCAGAGATCCCGAAGACCGAGACGAACAAGATCCGCAAGGTCTACTTCCGCGACCAGGGCGTCACCGCCGACACGTGGGATCGCGAGCGCGCGGGCATCAGGCTCCACCGCGACAAGCTCTAGATCGCAGCCCGCCTCCGCAACCGCACGGGGATCGCGCTCATGCGCGGGAGGCCGCTGAGCGGCTCGTAGTCGTTCTCGTCGTCGACCAGCGCCGCAGTGCTGGCGCCCTGCCCTGCGCCGGCCAGCGGATCGAAGCCGTGCGCCATCGAGACGACGCCCTCACGCACGTCCGGCGCGAACTGCAGGACCGCATTGACCCGGCCCGCCGATGACTCGATTTCGATGGCGCCGCCGTCCTCCAGTCCCAGGCGCCGCGCGTCAGCCGGGTTGACATAGGCCGGGTTGAAGGGACGCCTGCGTCGCAACGCCGGCAGGTGATGCGCCACGGAGTTGTAGACCGCATGCTCGCGGCGACTCACCAGCAGCAATTCGACGGCGCCGTCAACCGCAGGCCCGGCTGCAGGGAGCGACGCGCCAGCACGCGCAGCGGCCGCTGGCGAAGTCAGGCGCGCCGAGACCTGCTGCAACTGGCCCAGCATCGTTGCGTCGGCCAGTTGCAGGCGATGCGGCCAGTCCGCGTCCTTCGGCTCCGCAAGCGGCTGCGGATCGGGATACAGGTGCCCGTGCGGGTGCTGCTTGATCAGGTCGAGCGGCACGCGACTGCGGCGTACGAAGTGCTCCATCAACGCCTCGGTGGTCGGCGCGTCTTCCATGTCGATCGGCTGGCCCCGATAGGCGAGCTTCAGCCCCATGCGCCGCGCGAGCTCGTAGAAGATGCGCCAGTCGGCGAGCACCTCCGACCCGTCCGGCGGCTCGATCAATCGCGGCTGGTACTGCGCGTAGGGCTCCTGGTAACCGATCGACAGTCCGTACGTCGTGATGCCCTCGTTGCCGAACGACATCGCGGGCTCCTCCAGCCCGAACCGCGGACCGAGGACGTAGTGCGCAAGACGGCCCGTCGCCGAAACCTGCGGATCGACGACGACGAGCAGTTCGAGCGACTCCAGCGCGCGGCGGGTCTTGGCCTGGTTGGGCCAGGACAGCAGCGGGTTGCCGCCGACGACGAGCAATGCGCGCACCTGCCCTGCGCCAGGCGTCAGGATCTCGTCGGCCAGCGCCGAGGTAGGCAGGCCGGCGGCGGTCTCCGTTAGACTGCGAATGCGCAGCGTCTGCCCCAGCCCGACACCCGGCCGCGGCTTCTCGGCCCGCGCGATGCCAGAAAACTGGCGGAACAGCACCCCTCGGTTGGGCAGCGGCTCCCCCGCCCGAACCCAGCGCCCGCAGACCGTGTTGAGCGCGAGCACGAGGTAATCCATCAGCACGCCGTACGGCGCCATGCTCGGCCCGGTGCCGCTCGTGGCGTTGCCCCGCCGCGCCTTGGCGAACGTCCGTGCGGCTGCGGCAATCTGCGTCGCTGGCACGCCAGCCAGCGGCGCGACGCGCTCCGGGGTAAACGGAGCCACGGCAACTCGCAGCGCTTCGAATCCCTGCGTCTCTGCGGCGACGAAACTGCTGTCCTGCAGGGCTTCGGCGAAGATCACGTTGAGCATCGCGGCCAGCAGCTCGACGTCGTGACCCGGCAGGCACTGCAGGTGGATGTCGGCCTTGCGCGCCGTCTCGGTGACGCGCGGGTCGATGACGATCAACTTGAGCCCGCCAGCGCGTGCCTCGTGCAGCCGCTTCGCCGGATTGAACGTCGGGATGCCGCCCCACATCGAGACCAGCGGGTTCGCGCCCACGAGCAGGCAGACGTCTGCGTCGGCGAACGCCTGTGGCCCTGCGCCCCACCGCCCGTGCAGGGCCATCGAGATCGGCTTGCCCGGCTGGTCGATCGTGGCGTTGCTGAAGCGCATCGGCGAGCCGATCGCGTCCATGAACGCGTCGCGCAGCATCACGCCCGCGGAGCAGAAATGACTGAACGTGCCGCCGTACATCGCGACGGAGCGCGGACCATGCTGCGCCAGGATGCGCTGCAGGTCGGCGGCAATTGCGGTCAGCGCGGCATCGAAGCTGACCGGTTGCAACGAACCGGTCGCATCGCGCCGCAGCGGATGCAGCACGCGAGCCGGGTCGTAATGGAATTCGTGGTAGTTGCGCCCTTTGACGCAGCTGTACCCGTGATACACGGGGTTGTCGATGTCGCCGATGATATCGACGACGCGGCCCTGCTCGATCGTGACCATCAGGCCGCAGGTCGCGTGACAGAAACGGCAGATGGCGGTCGTTTCAACCACGGGATGCTCCGCCTGCGTGCAGGGCGGTCGGGGCGGTGCGCCGTGAAGCGCACGGCCCCTCGCCGTCAGAACTGGGCCATCAGAACTTGAAGGTGAAATCGACGCCGTAGGTGCGCGGGGCACCGAACTGCGACACTTCCTCACCGAAGAACGAAATGATGTTCGTCCGGTACAGTTCGTCGTTCAGGTTCTTGCCCCAGAGCGCAACCTGCCAGGGTGCGCCTTCCGGCGACAGGCCGACGCGAGCGTCGAGCAGGCCGTAGGAGGGCTCGGAGGCGATGTTGTCCGTCGCCCAGTACATGTCGCTCTGCCACGTGTAGTTCACGCGGAAGTTGAGCGCCTTGCCCCAGCTGCCGAGACCCATCGTGTAGTCGACGCCGCCGCTGACCTGCGTCTCAGGCGTGCGCTGCATGCGATTGCCCGAGCTGTCCAGCCGCTGGCCGGTGCTCGGATTGATCGCCGACTCCAGGAAGTCCTTGTACTTGGCATCGACGTACGACCCGGACAGCGACAGGCGCAGGCTCTCGATCGGCAGCAGCGAAAACTCAGCCTCGACGCCCTTGATTTCCGCGCTCGCCGCGTTGTCCGTGATGTTGCACAGGCACGCTGCGTTGGTCTGGGTGACCTGCAGGTTGGTGTAGTCCATGTAGAACACGTCGGCATTGACGCGGAAGCGATTGTCCCAGAAGTCGGACTTGATGCCGATTTCGTAGTTCTTGGCTTCCTCAGGGTCGAACGGCGTCGTCGCCTGCGCGACGTTTGCCGGCGTGTCGTCGAAGCCGCCGCCCTTGAAGCCTTCGGAGTACGTGAAGTACGTGAAGATTTCCGGGGTGATGGCCCACTCGAGGGTTGCCTGCGGCGTGACCTGCGTCCATTTCTCGCTGTAGTTCGTCTTGTAGCCGGTGCCTTCGGCGTAGATCCACGCGTTCGGCGCGGTGCAGGTCGCGACGCCCGTGCCGCCCGTGGGCGTACGGATGATCGTGCCGTCCGGGGCACGGCATAACCCTTCCATCGTCACGTTGGGACGCGGGTCATTCGGGCTGAAACGGTCACCCGTCTCGACCACGAAGCCACTCACCGTGCCGGTCTTTTCGTCGGACGTGTAGCGCACGCCGACGTTGAGCTTGAGGGCGTCGGTGAACTTGAAGCCCACCTGCGCGAAGGCCGCCATGTTCTCGTTCTCACCGTCGTTCTCCCAGCGATTCTCGCCGCTGAGCGTCGACAGCGGGTTGTTGCCGCCCGGGATGACCGCGCCAAGGAAGTTTTCGCCGATGAACCGGTCGATCTTCTCGATGTTGTCGTTCTTGTAGTACACGCCGCCGATCCAGTCGAAGCGGCTGTCGCTGGGCTTCGACGTGAAGCGGAATTCCTGGCTGAAGGACGTGGCGTCGATGGCTTCGCCGACGGGCTGCGCGAACAGGAACTGCCCGTTGTTCGACGTCGCCGGGCGCGTGCCGTATTTCGCGTTCATCCAGGCGATATAGGCCTGCCACTGCGGGATGCTCCAGGCGAGCGCTTCGGGGCCTGCGCCGGTCTGGTCATACACCTGTTGCGAGTCGGCCGCGCGGTAGCCGGTCAGCGAGTTGAAGTTGAAGGCCTTGAACTCCTTCTCGATGTCGAGCGTCAGGCCATAGCCGTCACGCTCCATGAACTGGTTGATGCGCGGCTTGTCCTTGTACTGGATGCTCTGGGCGATGTTCTCGCGTGGATCGGTGATGCCGAGGTAGGCGCGCAGGTTGCTCCAGGGCCGGGTGCAGTTCGTGCGCAGGTAGCTCGTTTCGCACTCCTTCGTGCCACCGTCGACCGCAACGGTGTTAATGCCGTTGGTCGAGTCGGAAGAGTAGTCGGCGATGCCGCGGACGCTCCATCCGCTCTCACCCGGTTCCCACAACAACTGGACGCGACCCTGGAACGAATCGAGGTCCTCGACGTCACGGTTGTGCAGCACGTCGCGGGCGTAGCCGCTGCGCTTGCGGGCCTGGAAGGACGCGCGACCCGCCACGTCGTCGGTCATGCCGCCGGTCACGTGACCCGCCACCGTGATCGCGTCGTAGTTGCCGAACGAGAGCATGGCCTCGCCCGAGTTCTCGAATTTCGGCGCCGCGGTGATGACGCTGAGCGCGCCACCGACCACGTTCTTGCCGAGCAGCACGCCCTGCGGGCCGCGGATGACTTCGATGCGCTCGAGGTCATAGAAGTCGAAGTTGTAGTCGCCCGTGCGGCCGATGTACACGCCGTCGACGAACGTGCCGACGGAGGGGTCCGCCGATGGGGAGTCGAGGCGCGTGTTGGTGATGCCGCGGATGTTCAGTTCGAGGTCGAGCCCCGTGAGGGCCGTCAACGAAAACGCCGGCACGCTGTTGGCGAGGTCGCCGACCGTGAAGATCTTGTCTTCCGCGAGTTTCTCGCCGGTATAGGCGGAAATGGCGACCGCGGTGGTCTGCAGCGACGTTTCGCGGCGCTGCGCCGTGACGACGACCTCCTCGAGCCCTTCTGAGGTGGCTGCCCTTGCCGGCATGGCGGCGGCAGCGGAAAGAACCGCCGTTACTGCGTAGGCGATCGGCGATCCGCGACGGACGGATTGGCGCATGCGGTCAAGTTTCATCTAAGTCCCCCTGAGCGTGCTTTCGAACATCGTGACCGGCGTCGTTTTCCCCCGACGCGACAGTCGCTTGCTTAACTAGACCGCCGTAGGCTACCCCGAGCCTAGGGTTGTCGCAAGTCCCCGACAACACGCGAGAAGTACTCCTCGTATGACTCCCTGCCATCCCGGAACTCCCTGCAAACTCCCGCAATCCGCCACGGCTCCGCCTGTCGTTGCGCGGACGCATCAGCAGCAGCGCCCGACCCGACGTAGACGAGAGTATCGGCCTCGACTGTTGCACTGCGGCGAGCCCAGCCGCCACCGGTGACGATCACCTGGCCGTTGATCCGGGACCGCTCGCTCAACAGGGCCGAGACCAGGGGTGCCACGTAGTCAGGCGACATTGCGGCACGTTCCACTTCATCGGTAATGCCAGCCGCGGTCATGCGCGTAGCCGCATAAGGAGCTATTGCGTTGCAAAACAGGTCGCGGGAGGCGCCCTCCGCCGCCAGCGTCCGTGCAAGGCCTATCAGCGCCGCCTTCGCTGCCGCGTAGGCGGAGAGCCCGTGCAATCCGTGGAGTCCTGCAGACGACGTGGACACCAACACGCGGCCGTGGCCGGCCGCACGCATGTGTTGCCATGCAGCATGCGTGACCCGCAGCGTGCCCAGGAAGTTCACGTCGAAGATGTGCCGAAACGTCTCGAGATCGATCTTGTGGAAGGCGGCGTGCTGGCCGACGCCGGCATTGTTGACCAGCGCATCGAGCCGGCCCCAGGTCGTCAGGGCCTGTTCGACCATGTGCCTACCGGCATCTTCCGCACAGACGTCTTCGTAATTCGCGACGGCCTCGCCGCCGGTCGCGAGAATCTCGTCGACGACAAGGTCCGCGCTGCCCCGCCCTGCCGCATCGACCTCGCGCCGCCGGTTGTTCACGATGACGCGCAAGCCGTCGGCCGCAAGCCTGCGGGCGTAAGCTCGGCCGAGTCCGGTGCCCGCGCCGGTGACGATCGCGACGCGAGGGCCCGGGCGGCTTTCGTGCTTGACCATTGCCACGTATCCTTTCAGTCTCATTACGCAAGTCGTGGGGCATGATGCCCGATCACGCGGGGGAAACAACACCATGAGTACCGCCACAGGTGCGGCCGATGCCGCGCAGCTGCGACTCGAGCGCATGCTCGCCAGGGACGAGATTCGCGAAGTGCTCGCGCGTTATGCGCGCGGCGTGGACCGCGCGGACGCGGACCTGCTCAAGTCCTGCTACCACCCGGACGCGATCGAGGAGCACGGTGGCAACTTCACGGGCAATGCGTTCGACTACGTCGACGGCGCAGTGCCGCGCATCCGCCTCATGGGGGCGATGCAGCACCTGCTCGGCACGAGCCACATCGAATTCGACGGCGACGTGGCGTGGGTCGAAACCTACCTGTGGACGTTCGCCAGGTTCGCTGCGAACGGGAAAACAACCGACACGTTCACCGGCGGCAGGCTCGTCGACCGTTTCGAGCGACGCCACGGCCAGTGGAAGATCGCCCACCGTCGTACGGTGTTCGACTGGAACCGCGATACGCCTTCGAGCGAAGGCTGGTGCACGGGCCTGTTCGATCCCGCAAAGCCCGGCATGCACCTCGGTCGCAAGAACGCGAGCGACCTTTCGTACGACCGGACCTGAGCGCCCATGAACCCAGCCAAGGCACCGTTTCGAGCCACGTATTTTCCGCCGTCCGACATGCGCGTCGAGCGACGCGCCGACGGCACGCTCATCGTCGAGCCCGTCACCGAACTCGCGCCATTCGTCCCCAACCTGCCGGCGCAACTGTCGGAGTGGGCCCAGCGTGATCCCGGCCGACCCTGCATCGCCGAACGCGCCGGCAAGGGCGGCCCGTGGGTCGAGTACTCGTTCGGCCAGTTCAAGCACGCGGCGGATGCGGTCACGCAGTGGCTGCTCGATCAGGGCGTGCCGGGAGGCCGCTCGCTGCTGATCCTCTCGGGCAATTCGGTGGCGCATGCGGTCGTGAAATTCGGCGGCATGGCATCGGGCGTGCCCGTCTGTCCGGTCAGCGCCAACTATTCGTTGATGCCCGGCGATTTCGGCCGGTTGCGGCACGTGGTGAACCTGGTCAAGCCTGCCGTCGTGTTCGCCGAGCAGACCAGCCTCTTCAAGCGCGCGCTCGAGACGGTCGATTTCGGCGACGCGATCGTGGTGACGGCGGATCCCTCGGCCCTTTCGCGCCCCGCCAGCGCCTACGCCGACGTGCTGGCCACGATCGTGACACCGGCCGTGGAGCAGACCATCGCCCGCCTCGACCCCGACGCACACTCCCTCTACATGCTGACATCGGGTTCCACGAGCATGCCCAAGGCCGTGGTGCAGACGCAGCGCATGGTCGCGGCAAACATCGCCCAGGCACGAC
>JBAVJR010000133.1:0-3933 GCA_049687855.1 Steroidobacteraceae bacterium
AGCCGGACAGTTCCGCAATGACAGGGGTGACGTCATGAGCAACGAGATTCAGTCGAACGGCAACGTGCTGGCGATCGAGGTGCGGCGGTGCCTGCATCGTGCGCGGCCTGGCCGGAGTTTCATCGCAATGACGGTGGCTGCCGCGGGTCTGCAATGCGCCGTGCCGGCCGCCATCGCGCAGACGAAACCGGTGCTCGAAGAAATCGTCGTCACGGCGACCCGTCGCGACCAGACGGTGCAGGAAATCCCGTTCAACATCTCGGCCGTGTCGGGTGCAGCGCTCGAGCGGGCCAACATCAACGACTCGATCGAGGCGCTGCGGACAGTGGCGGGCGTGGCGGTGCAGGATCGCGGTTACCGCAACTCCGGCGTCACCAACGGCATCGTGATCCGCGGCATCAACGTCGATTCCGGCACCAACGGCGACGTGCCGCTGGCGGCGCCGCCGACAGTGGCCACCTACGTCGACGACACGGCGCTGTTCGGCAACTTCGTGCTGAAGGACATCGAGCGAATCGAGGTGCTGCGCGGTCCGCAAGGCACGCTGTACGGCTCCGGCTCGCTCGCGGGCAACGTCCGTTACATCATGAACAAGCCGGACCCCAGGGATTTCGAGGGCACGGCGAGCGTCAATTTCGGCGTGACCGAGGGGTCCGACGGATTCAACTTCAACCCCGACCTGATGCTGAACGTGCCGCTGAGCGAAACACTCGCGTTTCGCGTCAATGCCGGCATGATCGACAACGACGGCATCGTCGATTACCCGAATGTTTATCGCACCGATGCCAACGGCGATCCGGTGGTCAACGGCGACGTGCTGACGGCGTTGCCCGAGTACCGTCGCGTGGAAGACGTGGATTCGGTCGACATCAAGTACGCCCGCGCGGCAATGCGTTATGAGCCAACCGAGAATTTCAGCGCCCAGTTGTCGTACCAGTGGCAGGACGACGAAGTCGGCGGTCGCCGGCAGGTGACGCGTGGTGATAACCTCGTGAGCGGCGGCGAGTACGACGACTACGAATTCGGCGCCGTGCAGCTCGAGCCGTCCGAGCGCGAAGTGCAGCTGGCGGCGCTCGAACTGGAGGTAGGCCTGGGCTTCGCGACCCTCACGTCGAGCACGTCGTACTACGAGCACACCGGCTCCGGGATCAGCGACAACTCGGGGGTGTACGCGCGCAACGGATGGTTCGCGTTCTACGGCAGCTCGCCGCGGCCGATCGCGCAGGCCGAGCGCTTCTACGACGACACCGCGTTCGCGCAGGAATTCCGCCTGGTCTCGAAGGGCGGCGAGTTCGTCGACTGGACGGCTGGCCTGTACTACGTGGACCAGGACTACGACCTGGGCCAGAACAGCTACCTCGTCGGCTACATTCCTTACCTCAATGCGCTGAACTGGTACGGGCTCGCCCCGTACAGCACGAACCAGGATTTCCTGTTCCGGCGCAACCAGCAGTACGAGGAAACAGCGCTGTTCGGCGAGGCGACCATCAACTTCACCGCAGACCTGCACCTCACGCTCGGCGGGCGATACTTCGACAACTCGGTCGACGTCGACGCCGTGGTGGACGTGCCGATCTACTCCTCGCCGTCGAGCCCGCCCGGCATCGCGGCGGAGAAGATCGACGACGACGGTTTCCTGTTCAAGGCCAACTTCGCCTGGGACCTCACCGACCAGACGATGCTGTACGCGACCTACTCGCAGGGTTACCGCCATGCCGGCGCCAACGCGGTGCCGACCACGGGCAAGTACGCAGAGAACCCGGACTACTTCACGTTCAATTCCGACTCCGTGGACAACTACGAAGTCGGCTACAAGGGCGTGACCGACATCGTCACCTTCGCGGTCTCCGCGTACTACACCGACTGGCAGGATCCGCAGCTGAACACGGCCACGTCGAACTGGGGCTTCTTCGCCGCCATCAACGGCGAGTCGGCCAGGACGCAAGGCATCGAGGTCGAGCTCTCGGGTGCGATCACCGACTCGCTGTCCTACAGCGTCGGCTACACCTATGCCGACGCCGAACTCACCGACGACGTGTACCAGCCAGCCGGTAATTTCTATGGCGGGCCATTGTTCACTGACAAGGTCGCCGCGGACGGCGACCGCCTTCCCGGCACGGCGAAGCACGTGTTCAACGTGGCGTTCGGGTACGACATGACGTTTGCCAACGGCATCGCCATGAATGCCGTGCTGAGCGGCTATTACCAGTCCGACGTGTTGAACAGCATCGGCGACGACAATTGCTTGACCGTGTTCAGCGCCTCCGGCAACTGCCGCGACAGCGCCAATCCCGCGTCGGCGTTCTACGCGCCCGATTCGATCTTCTCCCGCAGTTACGCCGAGATCGATTCGTTCCAGTTGTGGAACCTGAGCACGACCTTCAGCCGCGACGACTGGGGCGTTTCCCTCTACGTGAAAAACCTGTTCAATGACGAGGGCACGACCGGCACCTTCCCGTTCCTGGCCGGTGGATCAAACACCGCCCCGAGCCAGAACTACTACGGCAACAATTCTCGTGACTACATTGCCCTGCCACGCACGTTCGGGATGGCGCTTACGTATTCTTTCTGAGGAAGCATGACTGCGACCGCGCCGCGCACCCGGGAGCAGATGGCGGATCAGGTGGCCGGCTGCATCGCAGCCGGTGACCTGAGGCACGGGCTGGAGGCGGTCCAGGACCTCAACCGCCACCACCCGGACTATGCGTATGGCTGGTATCTCGCGAGCTGGTTGCTACGCAAGACGCAGCGCCTGCCTGAAGCGTTGCGGACGATCGACCGCGCGCTGCTGCTCGAGTCGTCCGATCGGTTCGGGCTGCACCGCGCCCGCTGTCTGCTCGAGGCCGGCGACATGGCAGGGGCGGTTGCCGCTGCCCGCGAACTTCGGGGCCGACCGCTGGCAGACGCCGTGCTCCATGGCGAGCTTGGCACGCTGTTGTACCGCGTGGGCGACCATGCTGGCGCCCTGGAGGAGTACTCCGCCGCCATCGAGCTCGACCGACACAACCCGGAACTCCACTTCAACCGGGCGGCCGTGCGCCGCTACCTCGGCGACGCCATCGGCGCCGAGCAGGACTTCGACGTGGCGATCGCGCTGCGCCCCGAAGAATACGAGGCGTACAACGGGCGTGCGCAGCTCAGGAAGCAGGCAGCCGCTCACAATCACGTCGCGCAACTGCGCGACGTCATCGCGCGCACTCGCTCACCTGCCGGTCTCGTGCAGCTGCACTATGCGCTCGCGAAGGAACTCGAGGACCTCGAAGACCACGCGGCTGCGTTCGCGAGCCTGCGGGCCGGCGCCGCACTCAAGCGCTCACTGATGCGTTACGACGTCGCCACCGATCTCGGCATCATCGAGCGGATCTGCGACGTATACTCCGCCGCTTGCTTCGACGGTCACATCGAGGGTTGCGACAACGCGGAGGCGATCTTCGTGATCGGCATGCCGCGTACGGGAACCACGCTGGTCGAGCGCATTCTCGGCAGCCATCCTGACGTCTGCGCCGCGGGTGAATTGAACGAGTTCGGGCTCGAGCTGACGCGACAGGTGTCGGCCCTGGCGGCCGGTCGATCGCTGTCGCGGCCCGCTTTCGTCGACGCGACCGCACGCATGGACTTCAAGGCGCTCGGCCAGCGCTACCTCGAGCGTGTGCGACCCTATCGCGACAGCCGGCCCGTGTTCATCGACAAGCTGCCGTTCAACTACCTCTATGCCGGGTTGATCCACCTTGCGCTGCCCCATGCGAAGATCGTGAGCGTCCGGCGCGATCCGCTCGACACTTGCTACGCGGTCTACAAGCAGTTGTTCAAGGATGCGTACCCGTTTTCGTACGACCTGGCGGAACTCGGCAGGTATTACGTCGCCTACGATCGCCTGATGCGGCACTGGGACGCCGTGATGCCCGGCGTCGTGCTCACGGTGCATTACGAGGA
>JBAVJR010000134.1:0-2937 GCA_049687855.1 Steroidobacteraceae bacterium
CTGCTCGAAACCGCGGTCAAGGAGAGCAAGGACCGGGTGCGCGCGGCGCTCGCCAATTGCGGTCACGAATTTCCAGCGGGTCGCGTCACGGTCAATCTCGCGCCAGCCGACCTGCCCAAGGAAGGAGGCCGCTTCGACCTGGCCATCGCGGTCGGCATTCTGCTGGCGTCGGAGCAGTTGCCGGCGGGGCCGTTCGCGGGCGTCGAGCTCTACGGCGAGCTGTCGCTCGGGGGCGAACTGCATGGCACGCGCGGACTGCTGCCCAGCGCCCTGCAGGCTGCGCGGGTCGGTCATGACCTGATCGTGCCGCTGGCCAATGGACGCGAAGCGGCGCTCGCGAAGGGCGCCCGAGTGTTCGTGGCTCCGCATCTGCGGGACGTCTGCCGGCACGCGGCGGGGCAGCAGGCGCTGGCGCTCGAAGTATCCCTCGGCTCGCCCGCACTGCGGCGCGACCCGCACGGTCCCGATCTCGTCGACGTGCGTGGGCAGGCGGGAGCGCGTCGTGCCCTCGAGATTGCGGCGGCCGGCGAACACAGCCTGCTGCTGATCGGTCCGCCGGGCAGCGGCAAGAGCATGCTGGCGCAACGGCTGCCGGGACTGCTGCCGGAACTCGACGATGACGAAGCCATCGAGTCGGCGGCGATCCGCTCCCTGTCGCTGCACGGCTTCCGGCTCGAGGGCTGGCGGCGACGACCCTTTCGCGCTCCGCATCACACGGCGTCGGCCGTCGCGCTCGTCGGGGGTGGCGGGCGCCCGCGGCCCGGCGAGATTTCGCTCGCGCACAACGGCGTGCTCTTTCTGGACGAGCTGCCGGAGTTCGATCGCACCGTGCTCGAGGTACTGCGCGAACCGCTCGAGAGCGGCCACATCGTGCTGTCGCGTGCAGCCAGGCAAGCCGAATACCCCGCGCGGTTCCAGCTGGTGGCCGCGATGAATCCGTGTCCTTGCGGGCACTTCGGCGATTCGCGCGGGCGCTGCCGCTGTCCACCCGAGCGCATCGCTGCCTACCGCAGCCGCATCTCGGGTCCGTTGCTCGACCGGATCGACCTGCACGTGGAAGTGGGGCGGGTCGCGCTGGAGGAGATCGCCGCGAGTGCGCTCCCCGAATGCTCGGCCGCTGTCGCGACCAGGGTCGCCGCGGCGCGCCTGCTGCAGCGACGACGACAAGCGCGCACCAACGCCCGGCTCGACGGCAATGACCTTGCCGTCCAGTGTCATGCGGAACCCGGGGCGCTCGAACTGCTGGCGCGCGCAATGCGTCAGCTCGGGCTGTCGGCGCGCGCGTACCACCGCGTGTTGCGCGTCGCCCGCACCATCGCCGACCTCGCCGGCAGTCCCGGCGTAGGCGCCGCGCACATCGCGGAAGCGATCACGCTGCGCCAGCTCGACCGCCGCTTCGCCGCCTCCGGACAGGGCGATTCCGTTTCCGGCTGATCGCCCCACTTAATCTGCGCGTCCCGTCCCGCTCCGTCGGTGGAAGATTCACGCAGGGAGCCTGCACAGGAAGGGCCGGGCAGGGACTGCGCCGCCATGAAGCCGAAAGCAGGGATGCACGACGCGGCCCGGGTGCAGGCTCCCGCCCGCCAGTCCCGGAGCGATCGCGCGGGACTCGGGCAAGGCCCGCCCGTCAGGGCAGCTGCGAATCGTCGGGTGTAACCGCGGTGGCGGAAATGTCCGCCTCGTGCAGCTTCGACTGGACCACGCGCAGTTCTTCGACCGTGGCAATCGGGCCGATGCGCACGCGGTACCAGGTCTCGTCGTCAACCGAGGCCCGCTGGATCTTCGCCGAGATCCCTACCAGCGCAAGCTGGGCCTGCATCTTTTCGGCTTCCGTCGACTGCTTGAAAGAACCGGCCTGCAGGACCGCGCCGCCGGTCGGAAGCGGGGTCTTCGCGGCCGACGCAGCAGCCTTGCCGGATCTGCCGGGCACCTCGACTTCCTGCTTCGGCAGCATGTCGTAGAAGTCGAGTTCGGGCTCGGCCGTCGTGTCCGCGGCGGTCACCGCGCCGTCGTCGGACGCCGGTGACTGGGCTGGGGCCGGAATGGGTTCGCTCGGGACGAGCACCTGGTTGCGGTCGTAGAGATGCACTCCGACCGCGACCGCAAGGCCGACGCCGAGGCCGGCGGCGAATCCTGCCCAGCCGCCGAACGGCTGCCCCGGAGCGTGGCGTCGGACATCCTTGTAATCGCGATTGAGCGTGCGGGCACCGCCCCGGGTCTGGGCCATTACATGGCCTCCGGCGCCGACACGCCGAGCAGGCAGAGGCCGTTGCAGACGATCTGCCGGGTCCCCCGGATCAGCGTGACGCGGGCGTCGCGCACGGCCGCGTCGTCCACCAGGAACTGGTGTGCGTTGTAGTAGGCATGAAAGTCGGTCGCGAGTTCGCGCAGGTAATGCACCAGCGCATGCGGTGCGCGCTGCAGCGCGGCCAGCTCGATGACCTCCGGATAGCGGCTCATCGTCGCGAGCAGCGCCTGCTCGTGCGGCTCGACGAGGCGATCCAGGCTCGCGCGCCCTCGCGCCGCGTCGTGCTCGAAGCCTTTCTCGCGCATCTGCCGCAGCACGCTGCAAACGCGCGCGTGCGCGTACTGGATGTAATAGACGGGGTTTTCGTTCGAGCGCGAGGTCGCGAGCTGCAGGTCGAAGTCGAGGTGCTGCTCGTTGCTGCGCAGCACGTAGAAGAATCGCGCGGCGTCGTTGCCCACCTCGCCGCGCAGGGTGCGCAGCGTGATGAATTCGCCGGACCGCGTCGACATCTGCACCTTCTCGCCGCCGCGGTACAGCGTGACGAATTGCATCAGCCGCACGTCGAGGCAGTCGCCCGGCTGGCCCATCGCGACGAGGCCGGCGCGGACGCGGGCGATGTAGCCGTGATGATCGGAGCCGAGCACGTCGACCAGCTGGTCGAAGCCGCGCTCACGCTTGTTCAGGTGATA
>JBAVJR010000135.1:0-1735 GCA_049687855.1 Steroidobacteraceae bacterium
TGGACTATTTTACGACACACGCGATAATGGTCCAATGCCAGAACGCGCGCGCCTCTACACGGCCATCTTGCGGGATCACGTGCGCCGACACCGCCAGATGGCCCTGGTCGCCGGACCGCGGCAGGTCGGCAAGACGACGGCCAGCCGCGCCATCGGCGACGCGTATCTGAACTGGGACAACGGCGATGACCGGCGCGAGCTGTTGCGTGGTCCCGCCTCGCTGGCCGAGCGGTTGCACCTCGACCGGCTGCGAGCACGGCCGCCGGTCGTCGTCCTCGACGAACTGCACAAACACGCGAAGTGGAAGACACTGCTCAAAGGGTTCTTCGACACCTACGGCGAGCGGGCGCGGGTGATCGTGACGGGGAGCTCGCGCCTGGATGTGTTCCGGCGCGGTGGCGACAGCTTGATGGGACGCTACCTGCTCTACCACATGCATCCGTGGAGCGTGGCCGAGTGCGTGCGGACCAGCCTGCCCACGCGGGAGATTCACACCCCTGGCGAAATCGCCGCGGCCGACTGGGATGCGCTCTGGGAGCATGGCGGATTCCCGGAGCCGTTTCTGCGGCGCGACAGTCGCTTCACCCGCCGCTGGCAGTCGTTGCGGCGCGACCAGCTACCGCGAGAAGACCTCCGCGACCTCGCGCGCATCACAGACCTGGGCACGATGGAGACGTTGATGCAGTTGCTCGCCGAGCGAAGCGCGCAGCCGCTGGTCTATGCGAATCTCGCCCAGGAGATCCAGGTGGCCGTCGACACAGTCAAGCGCTGGGTTGATCTGCTGGCCCGCATGCACTACGGGTTCCTGGTCCGCCCGTGGTTCAAGAATGTCGCCAAGGCCCTGCGCAAGGAACCCAAGTGGTTCCTGCGCGACTGGAGCGGGCTGGAAGACGAGGGCGCGCGGGCCGAGACCATGGTGGCCTGCCACCTGCTCAAGGCGCTCGAAGGCTGGACCGACCTGGGCTTCGGCGAGTTCGAACTGCGTTACGTTCGGGACAAACAGAAACGGGAAGTGGACTTTCTGAGCGTGCGCAACCGAAAGCCGTGGTTCCTGGTCGAGGCCAAGCTCGCCGACACCCGCCTCTCCCCGGCGCTCGCCTACTTTCAGGGCCAGACAAAGGCGCCCCACGCCTTCCAGGTGGTGATCAACCTGCCGTACGAGCCGGCCGATTGCTTCAAGGTGCACCGGCCGCTGGTCGTTCCGGCGAAAACGTTGCTCAGTCAACTGCTTTGAGTGCGCCGATCACTGATCCGAGCGGGCTCGCCCGCCGAGCCGTGCCCCGGCCGCCTCACCACGGCCCTGAGCAGACCTGGGCGCGTACCCGGACCAGGGCGACACCAGGTCCGGACTCGAGCCCCACGCCTTGTTCGGCCGGTCGCCCAACTCGAGCGTCACCGTGCCGCCGTTCGTCAGCACCTCGTGGCTGAACCACGGTTCACTCAACGGCTTGCCGTTCAGGGTCGCCGACTGGATGTACTTGTTGGCCCGGCTGGCCTTCGGCGCGCTCACCACGAACTGCTTGCCGTTCTCCAGACGGATGACGACCTTGCTGAACACCGGGCTGCCGATGGCGTACGCCGGGACGCCGGGCGTCACCGGGTAGAAGCCCATCATCGAAAAGACGACGAACGCCGACATGCCGCCGCCGTCCTCGTCTCCGGGGATGCCCATGAGGTCGCGCCGGAACCAGGCCTCGAGCAACATGCGGATCCGCTTCTGGGTCTTCCACGGCTC
>JBAVJR010000136.1:0-8291 GCA_049687855.1 Steroidobacteraceae bacterium
GTTTCCCGGCGTATTCGCCCGCGCTGCGACGGCCGTCGGCGGATCGATGCTGGCGGCCGAACTCGCGCTCGATGGACGCGTCGTGTTCCACCCGGCCGGCGGCACGCATCACGGCCGGCCTGACCGGGCCAGCGGCTTCTGCTATTTCAACGATCCGGTGTTCGCGATCATGGCTTTCCTCGACCATGGCGTGCAGCGCGTGCTGTACGTCGATCTCGACGCTCACCATGGCGACGGCGTGCAGGACGCTTTTGCCGGCAACCAGGCGGTGCTGACCATCTCCTTGCATGAGAAGGGCCGCTGGCCTTACACGGGCGCGGCCGATGATGCCGGCGGAGGCAACGCGGTCAACCTGCCGGTACCGCCCGGATTCAACGACAGCGAACTGGAGTTCCTGCTGCAGAACCTCGTGCTGGTCAGGGCGGAGGCTTTCAGGCCCGAGGCCGTCGTGATCACCTGCGGCACGGATGCGCTGGACGGCGACCCGTTGTCACGCCTGGCGCTCAGCAACGGCGCGCTGTGGAGCGCGGTTGAACTCCTCGTCGAGCCGGTTGAACCGGCGGTGGTGCTGGGCGGTGGAGGCTACAACCCGTGGACGCTCGCTCGCTGTTGGACCGGGCTGTGGGGGCGATTGTCCGGGCGCGACATCCCGGCGACACTGCCTTCCACCGCAGGACGCATCCTGGCGGAACTGCAATGCGACCTGGTCGACGACGAGGACGTGCGGCCGGAGTGGTTGACGACGCTGGCCGATTCGCCGAACGTGGGAGCTGTGCGCAAGGAAGTACGGGACCTCGTGGCGACACACGAGCGACGGAGGCTGCATGAACTGGCTTGAATCCATGGCACGGATCGAGGACCTCGAGGATGTCCGACTCGACGCCGGACTGGTCGCGGAGTTCGAGGCCGCCGCAGCCGCCTCGTCTGCGCGCCCGATCCGCTTCTCCACGCCGACATTCAAGGACTACGCGAGCACTGAACTCGCGGGCTGCTCGAAGAACAGCTTTCCGTCCTTCTCCATCACGGCAGGCGCCTGCGGCCTCAACTGCGATCACTGCCGGGCGGAAATCCTCAAGCCGATGCTGCCGGCCACGTCGCCTGCCATGCTCGACCAGAAGGTGCGCCACCTGGTCGCCACGCAGGGCCTGCAGGGCTTCCTGCTTTCGGGCGGCTCCAATCGGCGCAACGAAATCCCGTACGAACGCTATTACCCGGTCGTGGAACAGCTGAAGCGCGATTTTCCGGACATGAAGATCGCGATCCACACCGCGCTGACCGACGAGCGCGGTGCGCGCTCGATGGAAGCTGCTGGCGTCGACACGGCAATGATGGACGTGATCGGCGCCGACGCGACGATCCGCGACGTCTATCACCTCGACCGCCCCGTCGAGGATTTCGAGGCCACGCTGGCCGCGTTGTGCGCGACCTCGATGGAAATCAGCCCGCACATCGTCGTCGGCCTGCACTACGGCCGCATCGTGGGCGAGCCGAACGCGCTGGACATCGTCAGCCGCCATGCGGTCAACGCACTCGTGCTGGTGGTCGTGATGCCCTTCTACGCGAAGCCGGGGCTCTACGCCGTGCCTGACACGAGCGACGTCGGCAGGATCTTCCTCGAGGCACGCAGGCGCCTCGCCGACCGGCAGGTGCTGCTCGGCTGTGCGCGGCCTCCCGGCCTGCACAAGCGGGCAACGGACACCTACGCGGTGATGGCGGGTCTCGACGGCATCGCTTTCCCGGCGGATGGGGCCGTCGCGGTTGCGAACGCGATCGGGCGGCCGTTCCACCAGGAACACGCGTGTTGTTCGATCAAGCTCGGAGCCGCCCCGCGGCCCGCTCAATCCCGCACCTGCGCCGCCTGACGGCGCGCGGATCCAACGCAGGACACCGAACATGAGTTGCGTCAAGCAGAGCGCCGATGCCGTGGACTCGATGCCGGCCGGGGATCGATCCTTCAACGCCTTCGACGACATGCAGCCGCGCATGCCGCTGGCCACGCCGGTCGAGGCCCGCAACGGCCGGCGCGTGAAGGACGCGGCCGTCCCGCCGCAGGGTGTGTACCTGCCGAACAACAACGTGCTGACGCCGCAGATGCGCTCGCCCGAGTACGTGCAGATGTCGAACGCGGCGGCGATTACGCTCGGTCTCATGGCCGGCAAGATGCACCGTTGCGGCTGCACGCGGTGCCTGAACCTGCTGCTCACTTACCCGGAAGGCTGCCGCGCGAACTGCGCCTATTGCGGCCTGGCGCGGCACCGCGAGGCGGACCGCGACTATGCCGACCGTAATTTCATCCGCGTCGACTGGCCCGCGGTGCCGATGGCAGAGATCGTCGACAAGGTCGCCCGGGACGGCGAACAAAGCCCTTTCCATCGCATGTGCATCTCGATGATTACCCATCCGCGCTCCGACGCGGACACCGTCGCGGTGCTCAAGGCGTGGACGTCGCGGATCGACCCCGCGACCATCCCGGTCTCGATCCTGTCGAATCCCACGACGATGGAACGCGAGGACGTGCAACGCCTGCGCGATCTCGGCGCCGACATCTTCACGGTGGCGCTCGATGCGGCCACGCCGGAAATCTTCGATCGCACGCGCGGCAAGGGCGTGCAGTCGCCGCACAAGTGGCAGAAGTACTGGGAAATCCTGCTGCATGCCCGCGACATCTTCGGCCCGCAGAAGTTCGGCGCCCACATCATCGTCGGCATGGGCGAGACCGAGCACGCGGTGCTGGCGCTGGTGCAGCAACTGGTCGACCTCGGCGGCCACAGCCATCTCTTCTGCTTCTTCCCGGAGCAGGGCTCGCTGATGGATCACCTGCCCGCAACGCCGCGCGACCAGTGGCGGCGCGTGCAGCTGGCACGCTACCTGATCGATTACGCGGGAGTCCGCGTGGACCAGATGTCGTTCGACGCGGAGGGACGCGTCACAGGTTACGGCCTGGCACCGGCCGAGATCGACCAGGTGATCGCCGAGGGCGTCGCGTTCCGCACGTCAGGCTGCCCTGGCAAGTTCCGCGACGACGTCTCCGCCTGCGACCGGCCCTACGGCGACTCGCCGCCCAGCAACATTGCGAGCTACCCGTTCCAGCCGAACAAGCAGGACCTGCGCAAGATCCGCCGCCAGCTCAAGATTCCCGTCGTGCAGGGCTGATCCGCCATGGCCGGGCGATTCCGCGTCGTCGATACCGGGGTCATGGAGGGCCGGTTCAACATCGCGATCGACCAGGCGATGATCGAGGAGCACCAGGCCGGGCGCATCCCCGACACGTTGCGTTTCATGCGCTTTCCGCCGACGGCGCTGATCGGCCGCCACCAGGCCTTGCGCCAGGAAATCGACGTCGAGTACTGCCAGGCCCATGGCATCGGCATCGTGCGACGGATCACCGGCGGTGGCGCGATCTACCTCGACGAGGGCCAGCTGGGCTGGGGCCTCGTGTTTCATCGCAAGGCACTCAGCGCCACCTGCCTCGCCGGGCTGGCGAGCGACATCTGCGAGGCCGTGGCCGCCGGGTTGCGCCGGCTGGGTGTCGACGCACGCTACCGGCCCCGCAACGACATCGAGGTGGACGGCCGCAAGATCAGCGGCACCGGAGGTTTCTTTGACGGCGACACGCTGATCTACCAGGGCACCGTGCTGGTGGACATGGATCCCGGCGCGATGGTCGCCGCGCTGCGCGTGCCGCGCGCCAAGCTGGAGAAGCGGCAACTCGACTCGGCAGCGCAGCGCGTCGTCACCCTGCGTGAACTGCTGGGGCCGGCGACGCCCGGCCTGCCGGCCATCCAGAGCGCGCTACTCGAGGCCTTCAGCGAGCGTTTCGGGCTCGCATGGTCCTCGGAGCCGTTGACTCCGGCCGAGGAGGCCCTCGCCCGCGAGCATTTTCGCGACGAGATCGGTACCGACGAGTTCGTTGCGCAGGTCGATGATCCGGCGAGCGACCGCGACTTTGCCGTGGGCACGCAGACCGGTGCGGGTGGCACCGTCACCACCTACGTGCGGCTCGAGGGCGTCGCACGCAAACGCGTCGGCCATGCGCTCATCACGGGCGACTTCTTCGTGGCACCGCCGCGCGTGGTGCTTGACCTCGAGGCGGCTTTGCGAGGCGCCTATGTCGCCGAGGCCGGCGAAATCATCGAACGATTCTTCCGTGAACGACCGATCAACGCGCTCAGCGTGACGGCCGCCGATTTCCGGGCATCACTCGACGGCGCGCTGGCGGCCGCCAGTGCCCAGCACCCGTGAAGACGCTCGCGGTCGTCCAGCACACGTCCGCCGAGTACCTCGGCCTGATCGAGGATCACCTCGAGGGCCGGCGCATCCGCTTTCGTTATGCACGGCCGTTCGCCACGGGCGGACGGGTGCCCGGCCCTGACGGGTTGCAGGACGGCTTGGTACTGCTCGGCGGCGGACCCTGGGGCAGCGCTGGGACGCGCGACGTGCCGACGCTCGCGCAGGAAGTTGCGCTGACGCGCGCAGCGCTGGACAAGGGCTTGCCGGTACTCGGCATCGGGCTCGGAGCCCAGATCCTGGCCATTGCGGCCGGCGGCGGATCTTCGCCGTCACCGCTCGAGTTCTCGGTGAGCGAAGCGGAGCGCACCGCGGCGGACGGGTTGGCGGGTTACCTGCCGCAACGGTTTCCCCTGGTCGTGTACGGTCGCGACCGGCCAGAGCCACCGGCAACGGCGCGGATACTCGCCCGGGATCGCGAAGGTCGCGCCGCGGTGTTCCAGGTTGGGACGAATGCGCTGGGCTTCACGGGGCACCCGGGAACAAAAGCCGCCATCGTCGAGGACCTGATCATGGAGTTCGACGAGGGGCCGGCAGATCCTGCCGCCAGCCTCGCGCGCCTGCGTTCGTTGCAGCGCAGCATCGAGGACGCGCTGGTGCCGATCATGACCGGCGTCGTCAAGGTGCTGGCCCTGATGGATTGATTTCTCCCTGCAATGCGTATTGCAGGGCTCCGGCATTTACATTAGGGTGGACTAATACATTGACGGCCGCGTCCTGCTGCGGCGCGTCACCCCGACC
The DNA here is from genome assembly GCA_049687855.1 of Steroidobacteraceae bacterium. GTDB lineage: Bacteria > Pseudomonadota > Gammaproteobacteria > Steroidobacterales > Steroidobacteraceae > RPQJ01. Next base: position 5,029 of record JBAVJR010000136.1, read on the forward strand.
GCGGAGCGCAGCACATGGCGAAGAAGCTGATCATCGTGATGGCGAACACCGACCCTCGCAACGGCGAAGAACTCGGCGCGCCGCTGTTCCAGGCGACCGTCGCCGCGGCGATGGAATACGAGGTCGACGTGATCTGCACGGCGACTTCCGGCCGCCTGATGAAGAAAGGCGTGGCGGCATCGCTCGTCGTCAAGGAAGGTTCGCCGAAGACCGTGTACGACTTCATCAAGGATGCGGCGGACGCGGGCGTGAAGTTCTACTGCTGCTCGCCGAACCTCGACCTGTTCGACATGAGCAAGGAAGACCTGATCCCGGAGTGCGTCGGCATCGTCGGCGGCGCGCACCTGATCGAGGAAGTGATGGAAGGGGACTGCAAGGTCCTGACGTACTGAAGCCGCGTTCGCGGCGGATCGGGAGGGGGCATGGAACACGCGGGCACGCGCGTACAGGAGTTCATCGGCGACCCGGTTTCGGACACGCCGCCGGTCGACCGCAAGCAGCTCGAGGCGATCTTCTCCGACATCCAGTCGGACATGCGCTTCGACCACGAGCTGAACGGCTGCCTCAACTGCGGCATCTGCACGGCCACCTGCCCGTCCGCGCACTACTACGATTACAGCCCGCGCGAAATCGTCCAGCTGCTGTGGACGGAGAACCTCGAGGGCATCTACGACGCCATGCAGGAGAAGATCTGGGCCTGCGCCCAGTGCTACACCTGCGCCGCGCGCTGTCCCTTCGGCAACTCGCCGGGCGGCCTCGTCATGGTCATGCGCGAGGTGGCGATCAAGCACGGCATGGAATCGGCCAAGAACGTGCTGCGGCCGTTCAGCCGCGTGATGCTCAAGCTGATCTCGACGGGCAACCAGCTCGCGCCGGACATGATCAACAAGGAAGGCTTCCCCGACTGGGGGCCGAACATCTCGAAGGTGGACGCACCGCTCGCGATCCTGCGCAAGGCGATCCCCATGCCCACGCTGCACACGACCAAGACGGCCTGGGAAGTGAACCTGAAGACGTCCGTCGAGCTCTACACCATCTGGGAAGAGACGGGCGTGCTCGGCAGCCTGAAGACGATCGACAAGAACCTGCATGACGTCATCGCCGACATCATGGAGGAGAAGCGCGACGAGCTCGAGGAATGGCTCGAGGAACAGGCAGAGGCATAGCAGGCACGCACCTGCGGCCATGACCCTGACGCAGACACGCTCGGGAGGAGAAGGACCATGACGACGGACAGCAAGACCCCAGGTGAGCGCTTCACGGGCCACGGCCCCGAATGGCGTGAAGTGAAACTGACACGCAAGGACGCGAACACGGCCACGGCCTGGGTCGAGCAGGTCATCGACAAGCGCTCGATGCTGACGCAGAAGGACCGCGTGGAGGACGTGCGCGACCTCATGTGGCAGCTCGAGAAGGAAGGCGAGATCGTCGTCCACCGGGTGAGCGACGAGCACAAGCCCGTGATGGTCAAGACGCTGTACGGCTGGGACAAGAAGATCCCGACCACCCGGCTCTGGCACCACAAGTCCTGCGGCCAGTGCGGCAACATTCCCGGCTACCCGGCCTCGCTGCTCTGGCTCATGAACCAGATGGACATCGAGTACCTGGACGAAACCGACCAGACCTCGTGCACCGCCTGGAACTACCACGGCTCGGGCATCGGCAACCTGGAGAGCCTCTCGGCGGTCTTCCTGCGCAACTTCCACCAGGCCTACGTGGCCGCGAAGGCGCAGGGACTGCCGGCAGGCTACTACTACCCGCTGGTTCACTGCGGGACGTCTTTCGGCAACTACAAGGAAGTCCGCGGCTACCTGCTACGCTCGGCCAAGCTGCGCGAGAGCGTGACCAGGATCCTCGGCAAGCTCGGCCGGCTGGTCGACGGCAAGCTGCTGATCCCCGAGGAGGTCGTCCACTACTCGGAATGGCTGCACGTGATGCGTGCCCAGGTCGCGAATCACCAGCAGATCGACTGCAGCAACATCCGCGCGACGATCCATCCCGCCTGCCACGTCTACAAGATGGTGCCGGAGGACGTCGTCTATGACGACGATGTGCTCGATGGCAACCGGGTTGCCGTGTCCACCGGCATCATGCAGTCGCTCGGCACCCAGGTCATCGACTACAGCACCTGGTACGACTGCTGCGGCTTCGGCTTCCGGCACATCATCTCGGAGCGCGAGTTCACGCGGTCGTTTGCCATCGACCGCAAGCTGCGCGTGGCGCAGGACGAGGCGCACGCCGACGTCATGATCGGCCACGATACGGGTTGCATCACGACGCTCGACAAGAACCAGTGGATCGGCCAGGCCACCGGCAAGCCGGTCGACGTGCCGGTGCTCGCGGATTGCCAGTTCGCCGCCATGGTCTGCGGCGCGCATCCGTACAAGATCGTGCAGTCGCACTGGCACGCCTCGTCCACCGAGACCCTGATGGAAAAAATCGGCATCGACTGGCGCGCCAAGAAGGCCGAGTTCGAGGCCTACCTCAAGGAAGTGGCGGCCGGGCGCATCGAAACCCTCTATGACCCGCGGCGGATGATCACCTCGGGCCCAGGCTACAAGCGGATCGAAGCAGCAAAATGAACAAGCCAATCCTGATCGTCGGGGGCGGGCCGGCGGGCCTCGCGGCCGCGCATGCGCTCGCGCGTGTCGGGCAGACGAGCGTGCTGGTCGAGAAGGAGGATCGTCTCGGCGGCGCGCCGATCCTCTCCGGTTACGCCAAGCTGGTGCCGTCGGGCGAGTGGGCCCGTGATGCGATCGGCGGCATGGTCGATCGCGTACGCGGCGACCCGCTGGTCGGCGTGCAGACGAGCGCACGAGTGGCATCATTCGCGGGCCAGCCCGGCGCCTTCAGCGCCCGGCTCAGCAACGGCGCCAGCGTCGATGCGGCTGCCGCGATCCTGTGCACCGGCTTCACGCATTTCGATTCGGTGAACAAGCCCGAGTGGGGCTTCGGCACCTTCCCGGACGTGGTCACGACCACGCAGGTCGAGCAGATGATCTCCTCCGGCAAGGGCGTGCGCTGCCCCTCGGACGGTCGCAAGCCGAAGCGCGTGGCAATCCTGCTGTGCGTGGGCTCACGCGACCGCCAGATCGGCCGCGAATGGTGCTCGAAGATCTGCTGCACCGTGTCGGCCAACATGGCGATGGAGATCCGCGAGGAACTCCCCGACTGCCACGTCTATATCTATTACATGGACATCCGCACTTTCGGCCTGTACGAGACCAAGTACTACTGGCGCAGCCAGGAGGAATTCAAGGTCA
>JBAVJR010000137.1:0-9129 GCA_049687855.1 Steroidobacteraceae bacterium
TCGCTGCCGGGCGAGTCGGTGTACGACCATCCGTTCCAGTTCGGCTCGAAGCGCACGGGGCCCGACCTCGCCCGCGTCGGCGGCCGGTACTCGGACGACTGGCACCGCGTGCACCTGCTGAACCCGCGCGACGTCGTGCCGGAATCGAACATGCCGCGCTTCCCGTGGCTGGCCGACGGCATGGTCGACGGCACGCTGACAGCCAGGAAAATGGAAGCCCTGCGGAAGATCGGCGTGCCTTACACGGATGCCGACATCGCCGGTGCCGCCGCGGCAGTGGCGGGCAAGTCCGAGCTCGATGCGCTCGTGGCTTACCTGCAGGGCCTCGGCACGAACCTCAAGACGGGAACCTGAGGCGTGGACATCGGCACGGTACGCGGATTGATCACGGCGGCGCTGTTCATCGCGTTTCTCGCGCTGGTGTTCTGGGCCTACAGCAAGCGTCGCAAGGCGGACTTCGACGAGCTGGCGCGCATGCCGCTCGAAGACGACCCGCCCGCAACAGATTCAGGGAGCAAGACCCCATGACTAGTGGTTGGAGCCTGTTCGTCATCATCCTGACGATCGCAAACATCGCGGCCTGTTTCTGGATGCTGCGCTGGACGTCGAAGCCGCGCACGGCGAACGAGAAGATCGGCGGCGGCGCCGACACGGGGCACGTCTGGGACAAGGACCTGCGCGAGTACAACAACCCGCTGCCCAAGTGGTGGCTCTGGTTGTTCTACATCACGATCGTCTTCGGTCTGCTCTACCTCGCGTTCTATCCGGGACTGGGCAACTTCGCCGGCGTCGGTGGCTGGACCCAGGCGGGTCAGTACGAAGAGGAAAAGGCAGCCGTGGAAGCGCGCGCCGCCACGCTCCTCGCACCGCTTGCCGCGCTGCCCGTCGCCGAGCTCGTGAACAACGAGCAGGCGATGTCCACGGCGCACAACCTGTTCCAGCAGAACTGCGCGCAGTGCCACGGCTCGGACGGCGGCGGCGCCGTCGGCTTCCCGAACCTGCGCGATGCCAACTGGCAGTGGGGCAGCGACGCGGACTCCGTGGTCGCGACCATCGCAGCGGGTCGTGTTGCAGCGATGCCGCCCTGGGCCGCCGTGATCGGCGAGCCGGGCGTGGAAGAAGCCGTCGCGTACGTGCAGACGCTGAGCGGCCAACAGGCTGATGCGACGAAGGCAGCGGCGGGCCAGGTGCACTTCCAGACGCTCTGCTCGGCGTGCCACGGCATGGACGGCAAGGGCAATCCACTGCTCGGCGCGCCGAACCTGACGGATGAGATCTGGCTGTACGGCGGCGATGCCGCAACGCTCAAGCAGACTCTCATGTACGGCCGCAACGGCCAGATGCCGGCGTGGGGCGACAAGCTGGGCGAGCAGCGCGTGAAGCTGCTGGCCGCCTACGCGACGAAGCTCGCCGCAGGCCAGTAGGCCGCCATGTGGCGCGCGCCTGAGGAATACACGGGCAAGCTGCGATGGCCGCGTCTCGGACAAGACGTGGCCATCGTGGCCTGGCCGTCGTTCCTGGTCGCGAGCGTGGCCACGATGGTGTGCTTCGGGTTCATCGACCCGGTACTGATCGGCAATGATGATTACCCGCCTCCGGCTTTCCAGACGCGAATGACGGGCTATGCGGTCGGCTTCTTCTTTTTCTGGCTGGTCGCGGCCCTGTCCAGCCTGATGACACTGTACCTGGTGCGAACGGCGCATCCCGAACCGGCAGACGAGGGGACTGACGACGGGAATCGGAGTCCCGAATGACCGAAGTCCAGGCCCCCGTCGACGGCGAGCTGTACGCGGCCCGCCAGAAGATCTATCCGCGTGAGATCCAGGGCCGCTTCCAGCGGCTCCGCGTCTATGCGGTCTTCGCGCTGCTCGGCCTGTACTACGTGCTGCCGTGGATTCGCTGGGGCGAACGCCAGGCCGTGCTGTTCGACCTGCCGGCGCGCAAGTTCCACATTTTCAGCCTGACGCTCTGGCCGCAGGACTTCTATTTCCTGACCTGGCTGCTGATCATCGCGGCCCTTGCGCTGTTCTTCTTCACCGCGCTCGCCGGCCGGCTGTTCTGCGGCTATGCGTGCCCGCAGACGGTCTGGACCGAGACCTTCCTCTGGATCGAACGCTGGGTGGAAGGCAGCCGCACGCAGCAGATGAAGCTGGCCAAGGCGCCCTTGAGCGGCGCAAAGCTCGTGCGCAAGGGCGCGAAATACTTCCTCTGGTTCGCGTTCGCGCTCTGGACCGGCTTCACGTTCGTCGGCTACTTCACGCCGATCACCGAGCTCGCCGGCAAGCTCGTGACCTTCTCGACCGGCCCGTGGGAAACGTTCTGGGTGCTGTTCTACGGCGGCGCCACCTACGTCAACGCGGGCTTCATGCGCGAGCAGGTCTGCAAGTACATGTGTCCGTACGCGCGCTTCCAGAGCGCGATGTTCGACAAGGACACGCTGATCATCACGTACGATGAAAAGCGGGGCGAGCCGCGCGGCGCACGCAAGAAGGGCGCGGACGCCAAGGCGAAAGGCCTCGGTGACTGCGTCGACTGCACGGTATGCGTGCAGGTCTGCCCGACCGGCATCGACATCCGCAAGGGGCTGCAGTACGAGTGCATCGCGTGCGCGGCCTGCATCGACGCCTGCGACGAGGTCATGGAGAAAGTCGGCTACCCGAAGGGACTGATTCGTTACGACACGCAGCACGGCCTCGAGGGCAAGGCGAAGAAGGTCGTTCGCCCGCGCACGATCGTCTACGCCTCGCTGATCGCCGTGCTGATCGCCGGCTTCGCTTACTCGATCACGCATCGCAACGTCGTCGCCGTCGACGTCATCCGCGACCGCAACGCGCTGTTCCGCGAGCTGCCGGGCGGCATGATCGAGAACGTGTACAACGTGAAGATCCTCAACAAGGACGGCGCCGCGCATGACTTCGCGATCACGGCCGACGGGATCCCGGGGCTGCAGGTCGATCACGGCGCGCCTTCGGTCGAGGTCGGCCCCGGCGAGGTGCAGAGCGTGGCGGTCCGGCTGCGCGTGCCGCGCGGCGAACTCAAGGGCGGCTCGGACATCCACTTCACGATCCGCACGCTCGACGAGCGCGCGCTCGTCGCGACGGGCAGGGCCCGTTTCCTTGCTCCCACGAACTGATAGGCTTGCAGGCATGAGCACCCAGATCGAGCGGCCCTGGTACCGTCAGTTCTATCCGTGGCTGCTGATCGCGCTGCCTGCATCCGCCGTGATCGGCGGGTTCATCACGCTGTACCTCGCGATCACCCATCCCGACATCCTCGTCCGCAAGGACTGCGTCCGTGACGGGGCCACGATGGTCTGCGGCGAGGACGCCCCGCGGAGACCATGACGGCGGGCGCGGGCTCTGCTTGCTTTCATTGCGGCGAGCCCATCCCGGCCGGCGTGCGCATTCACGCACGCATCGACTCACGCGCAGAGCCCGTCTGCTGCCATGGCTGCCGGGCCGTCGCGGAATTCATCACGGGTGCCGGGCTCGACGACTACTACAGGTACCGCGACCGCTCGGGGGCGCGCGCGGACGAGCCGCCGCGTCCCGACCGCTGGTCCGCGTACGACCGGCCCGAACTCGTCGAGCGCCTGACCCGCGCCGAGCCGAACGGCGCACGCTCGATCACGGTGCTGCTGGAAGGCCTGCGTTGCTCGGCCTGCAGCTGGCTTGCCGACAAGGCGCTGCACCTGCAGAGCGGCGTGCTCGACGTCAGCGTCAATCCTGCCACCGCCCGCGCGCGCCTGGTGTGGGATCCGTCGAAGGTGCGGCTTGGCGACCTGCTGCGCGTGCTCGAGCAGGTCGGACTGCGGCCGCATCCGCTCGCAGGCGAGCCCGCCGAGCAGATCGCGCTGCTCGAACGACGCAGGGCCCTGAAGCGGCTCGCGGTCGCGGGCTTCGGCATGATGCAGGTGATGATGTTCGCGCTGCCGCTCTACGTGGCGCACACGTCGGGCATGGAGCCCGGCATGCGCGAATTCTTCCGTCTCGTCAGCATGCTCGTGTCGATCCCCGTCGCGCTTTACTCGGGCTGGCCGTTCTACCAGGGCGCCTGGCACGCGCTGAAGGCGCGCAGCGTGAGCATGGACGTGCCCGTCACGCTCGGCATCGTCATCGCTTTCGTGGCGAGCGTGTGGAACGCGCTGACCGGCCACGGCGAGGTCTATTTCGATTCCGTCACGATGTTCGTTTTCTTCCTCTCGCTCGGCCGCTACGTCGAGATGGTGGCGCGCCATCGCGCCGGCAGCGTCGCCGATGCGCTCGCGCGACTCGCCCCCGTCACCGCGCGGCGCGTGCGGGACGACGAGGTCGAGGACGTGCAGGCGATCGAACTGCAGCCCGGCGACGAGATGCTCGTGCGCACCGGCGAGGTGTTCGCCGCCGATGGTGTCGTGACCGCAGGCAACGAGGGCCGCGTCGACGAATCGATGCTCACGGGCGAATCGACTGCGATCACGAAGAACCAGGGCTCGTCGGTGCATGCCGGCACGCAGAACCTCGGGGCACCTCTGCGCGTGCGCGTCGCTGCCGTTGCCGGCAATACCGTCCTGGCCGGAATCGTCGCGTTGCTCGAGCGCGCGCAGGCCGAGCGGCCCCGGCTCGCCAAGGCCGCCGATCGCGCAGCCGCGTGGTTCCTGAGCCGCATCCTGGTCGGCTCGGCGCTGGTCTTCATCGTGTGGTGGTTCGTCGATCCGTCGCAAGCCTTTCCCGCGACACTCGCCGTGCTGGTGGTGACTTGTCCGTGCGCGCTGTCGCTCGCCACGCCTGCGGTGCTCGCGGCAGCCACGGCAGACCTCGCCCGGCGCGGCGTGCTGGTGGCTCGACCCGACGCCTTCGAAGCGCTGACGAAGGCGACGCACGTGCTGTGGGACAAGACCGGCACGCTGACGCACGGCCTCGTCCGCGTCGAGGAAGTCCGGCCGTTGCGCGACGAGAGCGCAGAACGCAGCCTCGAACTGGCGGCTGCGCTGGAGCGCATGTCCGAGCACCCGATCGCCAGGGCGTTCCTTGCTTCCGCGACCACGACGGCCACGGCAACGGACGTGACCGTGACGGCGGGCGCTGGCGTCGAGGGCCGCGTCGCCGGTCGGCACTTGCGGATCGGCACGCTGGACTTCGCGCGCGGCTTGTCGCTGCCCGCCGGGCACGACGCGGCGACCGAAGCGACTGCGGCAAGCTGGGTCTACCTGGGTGACGAACACGGCCTGGTCGCGGGCTTTCGCCTCACGGACCCGCTGCGCGCCGAAACGGCGGACTGCGTGCGGCAGCTTGCAGACCTCGGCCTCGCTTCGGAGATCGTGAGCGGCGACGTTGCGGCGGCAGTGGCACAGATCGCGGCGCGCAGCGGTATCGAGCGTTTCGAGGCGCGGTTGACGCCGCAGGCGAAGGTCGCACGGCTCAAGGCGCTGCAGGACGCGGGCGCGGTCGTCGTCGCCGTCGGTGACGGCATCAACGACGCGCCGTTGCTGCAGGCGGCGGACGTCGCTGTCGCCATGGGCCGGGGTTCGGCTCTCGCGCAGACGAGCGCCGACCTGATCCTGGTGCGCGATTCGCTCGACCAGCTGCCCGAAATCCTGCGGATCGCGCGACGGGCCCAGCGCATCGTCAGGCAGAACCTCGCCTGGTCGATCGCCTACAACCTGGCCGCCCTGCCGCTCGCCGCACTAGGCCTCGTGCCGGCGTGGCTCGCGGCGATCGGCATGTCGCTGAGTTCGGTGTTCGTGGTGCTCAATGCGACGCGTGTCACGCGCCGCACGACGGCGATTGCAGCGCCGCGCTGGACGGATGCACGGCCGGCAGGGGCGGCCTAGATGGAAATCCTCTACCTGATGGTGCCGCTCGGCCTGGTGCTCGTCGGAATCGGCCTGTGGGCCTTCTTCTGGGCCGTGGGCAGCGGGCAGTTCGACGATCTCGACAGTCCCGGCTGGTCGGTGCTCGACGATGCACGCCAGCGCAAGCCCTCCAGTGACGGCACGGGCGACGACGCCTCGCAGCCCGCAACGCAGGAGCCACCCGACCCGTGAATGCCCTGGACGCAGGTTCGCTGAGCCTCGGTGCCGCGTTGATCGCCGGGTTCGCCGGCAGCGGCCATTGCCTGACCATGTGCGGCGGCATCGCGGGTGCCCTGGCGATGCGCAACAGCACGTCGGTACTTGGCGGCTCGCGCCTTGCGGTGGCCCTGGCGTACAACGTCGCCCGCGTCGCCAGCTACGCGGCGGCAGGCGCGCTGGCGGGTCTCCTCGGCCAGACGCTGCTGCGTTCGGTCGACGTCGCGCCGCTTTCCATCGCTTTCCGCGTGCTGGCGGGCGCCATCATGGTGGCCGCTGCGGGTCGCCTGCTTTTCGGCTGGCGCCTGCTTGACCCGCTCGAGGCCGCGGGTGCCGGTCTCTGGCGCAGGGTCATGCCCGCAGGAGGACGAATTGCCCGGCGCGAGGGGCTGTCCGGTGCGATCGGCCTGGGCCTCGCATGGGGCTGGCTGCCATGCGGACTCACGTATTCCATGCTGCTGCTGGCAGCGACCACGGCCAGCGCCCCCAGCGGAGCGCTCGTGATGGTTGCGTTCGGCGTCGGCACTTTGCCGGCAATGGTGTCGGCGACGGTCGCCTTCGAGCGCGCGGCGAGGTTGCTTGCGAACCGCGCCACGCTGCGCAACGTGGCGGGCGCCCTGTTGCTCGCATTTGGCGCCTGGACGGCAGGTTCAGCCCTTTACCACCTCGTCGCCCATGGCGGTCACGGCGGTCACGACATGAGCTCCATGGGTGATCCCGCCGACCCGCATGCCGGGCACGACATGGGCGGGGCAGCGGATACCCTGGAAACCCCGAAGAAATAGCCGCACCTGCGGACGACGCGCGTCCGCAGAAGACCCATGGGTATTCGACGACAGGACGAGTGGCCAGGACGCTTCCGGGCCTTCCTGGCCGGGGACCTTCGACCACCCGTCCTGAGCCGGTCCAGCGGCCCTGCAGGCCGCTGACCGGGCCGCGCTCTATGCCGCCCAGGCGGCGATCACTGGATCGTGATCGCCAGCGGACGCGGCTTCTGCACCGCGATACGCGGCAGGCTGACCAGCAACACGCCATCCTTGCATTCGGCGTGGATCGCCTTCGGATCGACATCATCGGGCAGCTCGAAGCTGCGCTCGAAGGTCCCATAGAAGCGCTCGGTGCGATGCACGGTCTCGCCCTTCACTTCCTTTTCCACCTTGCGCTCGCCCTTGATCGTCAGCACGCCCGCGTCGAACAGGACCTTGACGTCCTCCTTGCGCACCTCGGGCAGATCGACCTTGATCAGGTATTCCTTTTCGCGCTCGACGACGTCCGCGAGCGGCATGAACTCATAGCCACCCTCGGCATACGGGGCGAAAGTCGGCAGTCGGCCGAACATCGGGCCGAATCCCTTCAGCAGGTCGTCCATTTCACGGAACGGTTCCCATCTCTTCAGTCTCATGGCGCCCTCCTTGGGTGTCCCCTTGCCAACAGAACCTCACGACCGGATCACCTCCGGCCTCGTGTACATTATCGCGGCAAGGCTGCGGCCCTGCGATTCGCAGCGTTGCCTAGCCGGGATTCCAGCAATACCTAGTGCCGCGGCCCGCGTTCTCTTAGGATTCGCACTTTCGCCGCCGCACCTGCCAACCTTGCACCAGCAACGCCCGCCCACCGCCGCCGAACACGCCACGCCCGGCGCTGCCCCTCGACGCACGGACGAATCCGCGCTCGAGTTCAGGTCGCTGCTGGACGCGGCAGTCGATGCGATCATCGTCATCGATCATCGGGGCCGGATCGAGCAGTTCAGCGCCTCCGCGGAGCGGATTTTCGGTTACACCGCAGCCGAGGTGATCGGCCAGAAGGTCGACGTGCTCATGCCCGCGCCTTACCGCGCCGAGCACGACGCGTACATGGAACGTTACCAGCACACCGGCGAAGCCAGGATCATCGGGATCGGCCGCGAAGTGCAGGCGCGACGCAAGGACGGTTCCGTCTTCCCGTGCGAACTTGCGGTCGGCAAGGTGCAGGGCGTCGTGCCGCCGCGGTTCATCGGCTTCATCCACGACATCACGCTGCGCAAGCTCGCCGACGAGCGGCTGCGACGCAGCGAATCCGAGCTGCGACTGGCGCAGGAGCTAGCGAATCTCGGCAATTACGTCGTCCACCTCGACCGGTCCGAGCCCGATTACTACTCGCCGCAGCTCTGTCGCATTCTCGGCATCGGCGCTGCCGAGGCCGCATTTCCGTTCATAGCATCGATCGGGCGCTGGGTGCACCCCGGCGACCGCGAAAGATTCGACGAGGCGTCGCGCGAATTCGCAACGCCCGGGCAGGCGCTCGACTGCGAGTACCGCATCGTGCTCGAAGACGGCGCGACGCGGCACCTGCACCACATCGCGCAGATCGCGCGTGACGCGCAGGGCACCCCGCTCAAGCACAGCGGCACGATCCACGACGTGACCGACCGTCGCGCGACCGAAGACGAAGCCCGGCAGCTGCAGGAACGCCTCACGCATTTCAGCCGCCTGTCGACGATGGGCGAGATGGCCGCGGGCCTCGCGCACGAAATCAACCAGCCGCTGGCCGCGATCGCGACGTACGCGCAGGCCTGCCAGCGCTTCGTGCGTTCGCCGGACCGCGACGACGCCGACGTCCTCGAGGCGCTCGAGCAGATCAATGCGCAGGCGTTGCGGGCTGGCGAGGTCATCCGGCGCCTGCGGAATTTCGTCAAGAACCGCGAAGTGAAGCGCGAGCCCGTCGACTGCAATCGCCTGCTCGACGACCTGCGCACGCTCGCCGAAACCGACGCCCGGCTGCACAACGTCCGGCTGCGGATCGACCCCGAGCCGTCGCTGCCGCTGGTCTACGCCGATCCGATCCAGCTGCAGCAGGTCGTGCTGAACCTAGTCCGCAACGCGATCGATGCGATGTCGGACGCGCCCGAGACGCGCCGCGAGGTCCTGCTCAGCACGCGCCAGCTGCCGGAAGGCGAGATCGAGATCATCGTGGCAGACCATGGCAGCGGCCTGGCGCCCGAAGCCGCCGAGCACCTGTTCAACCCGTTCTTTACGACGAAAGCGGGCGGCACGGGCCTCGGCCTGGCCATCAGCCGCTCGATCGTGCGCGCCCACGGGGGA
>JBAVJR010000138.1:0-9325 GCA_049687855.1 Steroidobacteraceae bacterium
GCCTCGGTCGTCTCGACGTTCTTGCGCAGGAATTCCTCGGGCCACTTTTCCTCACGGCCGACGGTGTCGATCCAGTCACCGTTGTAGACATCCATCGACAGCGCGGTGCCGTGCTCCTTTGCCAGCCGGATGGCCTCGTCGTCGATCAGCGACGCGTGTTCGATCGTGTCGGCGCCAGCGAGGATCGCATCCTTGATCGACTGCGCGCCGTGCGCATGCGCCGCGACCTTTACGCCGTGGGCATGCGCCACGTCGACGACGGCCCTGATCTCTTCGGGCAGCATTTCACGCTCTCCCGGCACGCCGCCGAACGCGAGCACGGCGCCGGACGCGATGAGCTTGAGCAGGTCGGCGCCTCCTGCGACGGCCTGCTCGGCCTTTTGCCGGAACTGCTCGGGTCCGCGCGCGACGCCCAGGCGGACCTCGGGCGGGATCTCGGATTCCGCGTGGCCCGGGATCACCAGGTCGCCGCCGCCCGCCGGAACCGTCAGGTAGTAGCCGGCGATCTGCATGCGCGGACCGACGGCGTTGCCCTGGTTGATCGCATCCCGCAGGTCGCGATCGACCCATGCGATGTACGTGCCGACGTCACGCGCACCGGTGAAACCGGCGAGCAGCGTGGCGCGCGCGCTGTCCCGCGCGATGGCGCCCTGCTCTGCCCGCGTGCGCTTGTAGTAGACGCTGAGGTCCGACGTCTCGTGCCCGCTATCCGTCAGGTGCGTGTGCATGTCGATCAGGCCGGGCAGGCAGGTGAACTGCTTGAGGTCCAGGACGGTCATGCCCGTGGGTGCAACTGCGCCCGGTTGCACCGAATCGACGCGTCCACCGCGAATCACGACGGTCGCAAGGCCCTGCGCCTGCGCGGCAACACCGTCGATCAGCCTGCCGCACTGGACCGCGACCGAGCCGGAATCAGCGTTGTACGGCACTCCCGACACGACCGGCATCGGCGTCGCCGCGACAGCCGGCAGGACCGCCGCGAGCCCGACCGCCGCGAGCCACGAGACGCCGCCCCGGGTGTGCCGCGACGCCGCCTGCGCCGCGTGAGCACGACATCGTGATCCGGAATAATTCCTGTTCGACATCGATTCGTTGTCTCCAGACAACATACGGGGCCGGAGCGTCAGCAGGCGTTTGACATTGCCTCCACCGAAGTCTTTCATTGGCCGACTGTGGTGTCAAAACACGGGGATTCTTGATGATGAGCGGGCCGGAACCCGTGGGAACTCTCGACGTGGCACTTGCCCACGCCGAGAAACTGCTCGCGTCCGAACCGCACCTCGCCGCCGAGCAGGCGCGTGAGATCCTCGGCACCGTCCCGAATCACCCGACCGCGACGCTGCTGCTGGCCATCGCCCTTCGCCGCACGAACGCTGCCGCCGAAGCCGTGCGAGTACTCGAACCGCTCGCTGCCTCGCAGCCCCACTCGGCTGCAGCACAGCGCGAACTCGGCCTGGCACTCGGCGATGCCGGGCGAGGTGACGAAGCCGTAGCGGCCCTGCGTACGGCCGTGCGCCTGCAACCGACGCTGGCCGATGCCTGGCGCGCCCTCGGCGACCACCTGTTCGCGATGGGCGACACAGCGGGTGCCGACCAGGCCTACGCCAATCACATTCGCAACTCGACGCGCGATCCGCGCCTGATGGAACCGGCGCTGGCACTGTCCGAAGGCCGCATCGCCGTCGCCGAACCGTTACTGCGCCATCACCTGAAGCAGTTTCCGACCGACGTGGCCGCGATCCGCATGCTGGCGGAGATCGCCGCGCGCATCGGGCGCTACACCGACGCCGAAAACCTGCTCACTCGCTGCCTGGAACTGGCACCGGGCTTCAAGGCCGCACGCCACAACTACGCCGTCGTCCTGCACCGGAACAACAAGCCGGTCGAGGCTCTGGCGCAGATCGACCAGCTGCTCGCGGCCGAGCCACGCAGCCCGAGCTTCCGCAACCTGAAGGCGACCGTGCTCGCGCGCGTCGGCGATTACGACGAGGCCATCCGCCTCTACGAGCAGCTGCTGCGTGAATACCCGTTGCAGGCGAAGGTCTGGCTGAGCCACGGCCATGCGCTCAAGACGGCGGGGCGACAGGACGATTCGATCGCCGCCTACCGCAAGTCGATCGAGCTGGAGCCGCGTCTCGGCGAGGCCTACTGGAGCCTGGCGAACCTGAAGACGTTCCGCTTCGACGCCGCGGACGTCGCGGCGATGCGCACGCAACTCGAGCGCAGCGACCTCGCGCAGGAAGACCGGTTCCATTTCCACTTCGCGCTCGGCAAGGCCGCCGAGGATGCGCAGGACTACCCGGCGTCGTTCCGCCACTACGCGGAAGGCACCCGGCTGCGCAAGGAAACGGTCCCCTATGACAGTGACACGGTCACCGGGAACGTCCGCCGTTCGCGTGCGTTGTTCACGCCCGGGTTCTTCGCCGCACGCCGGGGAGTGGGATGCACGGCTCCCGATCCGATCTTCGTCGTCGGGCTGCCGCGTTCAGGGTCGACGCTGGTCGAGCAGATCCTGTCGAGTCATTCCGCGATCGAAGGCACGATGGAACTGCCGGACGTCGTCGGCATCGTCAAGGAGCTGAGCGGGCGCAACCGGCGCTCGGAAGTCTCGCGGTACCCCGAGGTGCTCGAGTCGCTCGGGCCCGGCGCCCTGCGCGAACTCGGCGAGCGCTACCTGCAGCAGACCCGCATCCAGCGCAAGACCGACGCGCCGTACTTCATCGACAAGCTGCCGAACAACTGGGCGCACGTCGGGCTCATCCACCTGATGCTGCCCCGTGCGAAGATCGTCGACACGCGCCGCCACCCGCTGAGCTGCTGCTTCTCGGGCTTCAAGCAGCACTTCGCCCGCGGCCAGAACTTCACCTATTCGCTCGACGACATCGGCCGCTACTACGCCGATTACGTCGAGCTGATGGCCCACTACGATGCGGTGCTGCCAGGCCGTGTCCATCGCGTGATCTACGAACGCATGGTCGACGACACCGAGACCGAGGTGCGCCGGCTGCTGGACTATTGCGGGCTGCCGTTCGAGGACGCGTGCCTGCGGTTCTACGAGAACGATCGCGCGGTCCGCACGGCGAGCTCGGAGCAGGTGCGCCAGCCGATCTTCCGCGACGCCGTGGATCACTGGCGTCACTACGAGCCCTGGCTGGACCCGCTCAAGGCGGCGCTAGGCCCGGTGCTCGACGCGTATCCGGCCGCGCCACCGCTGCACTGAATGCATTCATACGCCCGCCAACGGGCGCATCACTGAGGGAGACTGATCCAAATGACCCGTAGCCGTAAACGCAAACTGCAGCGCCAGACCGGCAGACCGTCTGCCATGCGTGCGCTGGCGGCCAGCGTGCCGACGCTGCTCGCCGGCATGTCCGTCGCCTATGCGCAAACCGAGGGCGGCCTCGAAGAAATCATCGTTACCGCGCAGAAGCGCTCGGAAGACCTGCAGACCGTGCCGGTCAGCATCCAGGCCTTCAGCACGCAGAAGCTCGAAGAGCTGAACGTGCAGAAGTTCGACGACTACGTGAAGTACCTGCCGAGCGTCTCGTACCAGACGGCCGGCCCGGGCTTCGCCAGCGTCTACATGCGCGGCGTGGCGAGCGGCGGCGACGGCAACCACTCGGGCTCGCTGCCGAGCGTCGGCATCTACCTCGACGAGCAGCCGATCACGACGATCCAGGGCGCCCTCGACATCCACCTGTACGACATCCAGCGCGTCGAAGCGCTCGCGGGCCCGCAGGGAACCCTGTACGGCGCGAGTTCGCAGGCGGGCACGCTGCGCATCATCACCAACAAGCCCGATGCGTCCAAGTTCGACGCAAGCTACGGCCTGGAAGTGAACTCGGTCGACGACGGCAACATGGGTTACCTCGCGGAAGGCATGCTGAACCTGCCTGTCAACGACCGCAGTGCGGTGCGCCTGGTCGGCTGGTACCGTCACGACACCGGCTACATCGACAACGTCTATCGCGAGCGTACCTTCCCGACATCGGGCATCACGGCCAACAACGCGGACTACGTTGAAGCAAACTACAACGAGGCTGAAACCTACGGCGCACGCGCCGCCCTGCGCGTGGACCTCACCGACAACTGGACCATCACGCCGCAATTGATGGCCCAGAACCAGAAAACCGAGGGTAGCTGGGCGTACGACACGTCAGTCGGCGAGTACGAGCTGGCGCACGGTCGCCCCGAACTATCGGATGACAGCTGGGTGCAGGCCGCGCTGACCGTCGAAGGCAAGGTCGCCAACCTCGACCTGGTCTACGCGGGCTCGTACCTGACGCGCGACGTCGACACCGAATCCGACTACTCCGACTACTCGTACTGGTACGACACTCTCTACGGCTACGGCGCCTACTGGTACGACGACAATGGCGACCTGATCGACCCGTCGCAGTACATCCAGGGCAAGGACCGCTACAACCGCTACACGCACGAACTGCGCGTGTCGTCGGATGCGGACCAGCGCTTCCGCTTCGTCGGCGGCGTGTTCCTGCAGCGGCAGGAACACGACATCCAGCAGCGTTACAAGATCGACAATCTCGGCGACCAGATCAGCGTGACGGGCTGGCCCGACACGATCTGGCTCACCAAGCAACTGCGCGTGGACAAGGACTTCGCGGTGTTCGGCGAGTTCAGCTTCGACTTCACCGACAACCTGACCGGCACCATTGGCGCGCGGTACTTCGAGTCCGACAACTCGCTGAAAGGGTTCTTCGGCTTCAGTGATGGCTACAGCGGCAGCACCGGCGAAGCTGCGTGTCCGGGCGGCGATGCCGATGCGGCTCCGGACTTCAATGGCGCACCCTGCAAGGTCTTCGACAAGACCACGAAGGAAGACGGCGTCACCCCGCGCGTGAACCTGACGTACAAGTTCACCGACGAAGCGATGGTGTACGCGACGTACTCGGAGGGCTTCCGTCCGGGCGGCATCAACCGTCGCGGTACCCTGCCCCCGTACGAGGCGGACTGGCTGACCAACTACGAACTCGGCTGGAAGACGACCTGGTTCGACAACCGGCTGCGGTTCAACGGCGCGGTCTTCAGCCAGACGTGGGACGATTTCCAGTTCGCGCTGCTCGGCGCGCAAGGCCTTACCGAGATCAATAACGCCGGTTCGGCGCAGATCGACGGCATCGAAATGGACGTAAGCTGGGCGGTCACCGGCCGGCTCGGCATCTCGGCGGGCTTCGCCTACCTCGACTCGGAGCTGACTGAAAACTACTGCGGCTTCGTCAACGCGAACGGCAAGCCGGAGACGCGTCCGGACTGCCCGAGCGTTGATGACGACGGCAACCCCACGACCAGTGATCCGCAGGCGCGGAAAGGCACCACGCTGCCGGTCACGCCGGAGCTGAAGGCCAATGCAACCGTGCGCTACGAGTTCCCGGTGGGCACGTTCGACAGCTACGTGCAGGGTTCGGTGATCTATTCCGACGAGCGTCGGACCGACTTGCGCGAGGCGGAGAACGCGATCATCGGCAACATGCCGAGCTACACGATCACCGACTTCTCAGCGGGCCTCGGCAGGAACGACTGGCGGCTCGAGCTGTTCTTGTCGAACGCTTTCGACGAACTCGCGCAGGTCTCGCGCTTCGCGCAGTGCGCGGAGGCGGTCTGCGGCGGCGAGGTCTACGTCGTGCCGCAGCGTCCGCGCACGTTCGGGATCAAGTTCTCGCAGGAGTTCTAGCCGGTAGCGCGCCAGGACGGCGCTGAGCAGGGGCGGACCGGCAACGATCCGCCCTTGCTTCTTCACCGCTCCCGCTGCAGCGGGGCGGGAGCAGGACCTCAGAGCTTGAAGGTGAACCGCGCACCCCAGGTCCGCGGTGGCTCGATGAAGACATCGGCGTACGGCCCGAACTGGCCGGTCGTCGCCGCCGCAAGCACCGCTTCGTTCTCGATGTTCTTGACCCAGAGTCCGGCGCTCCAGCGGTCATCGGCCGCGTAGTACGTGACCGAGGCGTCGGACTTGAAGTAGTCCTGCTGCTCGGTGCCGCGGAACTGCGCGAACGTGCCCCAGAACGAATCTTCGTAGCGCGTCTCGATGCGCGCCAGCAGGCGGCCCGGGCCGACCGGGAACTCGTGCTGGTAGCCTGCCGAAACAGTCCACTCCGGCGCGTTCTGCAGCGGATAGCCGCCGAAGTCACGGTTCGGGATGCCGATGTTCACGCTGGCCGGCACGATGAAGTCGTCGTACTCGGCATTCAGGTAACCCACGGAGAAGTTCAGCCGGTCGCTGCCCGTCGGCACGAACAGCACGTCGAGCTGGTTGCCCCAGATCGTGGTCTGCGCGGCATTGAACGTGGTGAGCAGCGCGGTGTTCAGGTTGAACGACTGCACCAGCAGGTCTTCGTAGTCGTAGTAGAAGAATTCGTCGTTGACCTGCAGACGGTCGTCGAGGAAGCGGCTCTTGATGCCCGTCGTCCAGGCGGTCATCGTCGCCGAGTCCACGAGGTTCGACTGCCCGGGTGCGGCCGGGAACAAGTTGTACGTGCCCGGCTGGTAACCCGTCTGGATCGTCGCGTACGCCATCGCGCTCGCGCCGATGTCCACTTCGACGCCGAGCTTCCAGTCGACGTTGTCATAGTCCTCGTCGGCGGAATACGCCTGGCCAAACGCGGTCAGGCCGTCGCCCTCGCGCTGGTCCCAGCTGAAGCGCACCCCGGCGACGAAGCGCACGGCGTCCGTGAACGAATACGTCGCCTCGCCAAACGCGGCATAGCCCTCGAGCCGGTTGCGCGAGACCTGCGCGAGCGGAAAGCCGCCGGCGATGAAGTCGCCGTCGTTCGTCACCTGGTATGCGTACAGGCCACCGAGCCACTGCAGCCGTGCATCCGTGTCGCTCGCAAGACGCAGCTCGTTGGTGACCTGGTTGTAGTGCGCGGTGAGCAGCGCGGGGATGTTCTCGAGCCAGTAGTCCGCCGCCCAGTCGAGGTAGAAGTAGCCCGGGACATACGTGAGCTTGACGTCGCCCAGGTCCCAGTTGACCTCCGCTCCGAGCACCATGTTCTCGTAGTCCTGCGGCGACGCGGTCGGCGCGCCCGGATCGATGCGGTCGTCCCACGGGTCGCTGGTATTGAAGGCGTTTGGATCGCCGTCAAACGTGCCGCCGTTGTAACCGCGGCGCACCAGGTTGGGCGACTTGCCGTCCTTCTTCGCACCGTGCAGCCAGACGTAGATGTCGAGGTCGTCGCTGGGCGCATAGAGCGCCGAAAGCCGGCCCGCGTAGTCGTCCTTGGAGTCAGCGCCGGTCCGCAGGTAGCCGTCGTGCTGGATGTAATCAAAGGCGCCGCGCAGCGCGAGATGCTCCGACACGGGCAGGTTCTGCACGATCGTGCCGTGCAACAGCGAATAGTCACCCACCTCGAGCAGGCCGCTCGTCTCGAGCTCCTGCGTCGGCCGGTTGAACTCGACGTTGACCGCGCCGCCGAGCGCCGCGCGCCCGTAAAGCGTCCCTTGCGGGCCCGGCAACAGCTCGATGGACGAGATGTCGAAAAGGCCGACGCTCGTGCCTTCGCGCGGGATGTAGACACCGTTGAAGTTGAAGGCGTTGGGCGGCTCGATGTTGGGCAGGTCGAGCGTCGAGCCCACACCGCGTATGTAAAGCTCGGTCGAGGCGTTCTCGGCCTGGAAGCGGACCGACGGCATCAGGTTCTGCACGCCGCGAATGTCGTACACGCCGGCGCTCACCAGGACGTCGCCGGCGATTGCCGTGACGGCAGCGCCCGTCTTTTGCAGGTCCTCGGTGACCTTCTGCGCGGTGACCGTGATTACTTCGAGACCGGCACCTTCGGCACCGGCACCGTCGGCGACGGCGAGCGCGGGAACGAGTTGCAGGGCGATGGCTGCCCGCAGCAACCATGAACGGGAACTAGGCTGGTGCATCTTGCGCTCTCGACGGCACGGCGCGGGTTGGCGCCCCGCCGGCCTGGCAGTTGGTCAATGGGTGGATTGGCTGGCGCGGCCGGAGGGATTCGAACCCCCGACCCTCAGGTTCGAAGCCTGATGCTCTATCCAACTGAGCTACGGCCGCGCGTAAGGTAGGCGAAGTTTACCGTTACTTCATCGTTGGCATGACGAATTGCGCGCTTTCGCGCCGCGCTGTAGGCCAGCGCGAGGTCACGGTCTTGAGCCGCGTGTAGAAGCGTACGCCGTCCGGACCATGCACGTGCAGCGCCCCGAACAGCGAACGCTTCCAGCCACCGAAGGAGTGGAACGCCATCGGCACGGGAATCGGCACGTTGATTCCAACCATGCCCGCCTGCACGCCCTGCGTGAACGTGCGGGCTGCCTCGCCGCTGGCGGTGAAGATCGCCGTGCCATTGCCGAACTCGTGCTCGTTGACGAGGCGCGTCGCCGTCGCGAGGTCCGGTGCGCGCACGACGCACAGCACCGGCCCGAAGATCTCTTCCTTGTAGATGCGCATCTGCGGCTCGACGCCGTCGAACAGGCACGGTCCGATGAAGTAGCCGTCTTCGTGACCCTTCACCCGCAGGCTGCGTCCGTCCACGACGAGCTTCGCGCCTTCCTGCACGCCGAGGTCCACGTAACCGCTGACGCGGTCGCGATGTTCCCGGGTCACGAGCGGACCCATCTCCACGCCGTCGTCGAGCCCCGAGCCGACTTTGAGCTGCTTGAGCTGGCGCTGCAGCGCATCGATCAGCGGATCCGCGGCGTCGCCCACCGCCACGGCCACCGCGATCGCCATGCAGCGCTCGCCGGCCGAGCCATAGGCTGCGCCGATCAGCGCGCTGGCCGCGTTCTCGGTATCGGCGTCAGGCATCACGACCATGTGGTTCTTCGCGCCGCCGAGCGCCTGCACGCGCTTGCCGTGCGTCGAGGCCGTGCGATAGATGTATTCGGCAACCGGCGTCGAGCCGACGAAGCTGATGGCGCCGACGCGGGGATCCGTGAGCAGCGTGTCCACCGCTTCGCGGTCGCCGTTGACGACGTTGAACACGCCGTCCGGCAGCCCGGCCTCCTTGAGCAGTTGCGCAACACGCATCGGGCAGCTCGGGTCCTTCTCCGACGGCTTCAACACGAACGTGTTGCCGCACGCGATCGCGACGGGGAACATCCACATCGGCACCATGGCCGGAAAATTGAACGGCGTGATGCCGGCGCAGACGCCGACCGGCTGGCGCTGCGACCAGCTGTCGACACTGGTGCCGACGTTTTCGCTGAACTCGCCCTTCAGCAGGTGCGGGATGCCGCAGGCGAACTCGACCACCTCGGTGCCACGGGTCACTTCGCCGCGCGCGTCCGAATGCACTTTGCCGTGCTCCGCGGTTATCAGCGCAGCCAGCTCATGGTTGTGCTGCTC
>JBAVJR010000139.1:0-4448 GCA_049687855.1 Steroidobacteraceae bacterium
GCTCGCGCATGTACCGCCCGCCGTTGCCGTGCGCCAGGGAAACATGGGTGTCCAGCATCGTCACGAACGCACCTCGCGGCCGGGCCGCCCGATTGATTCCAGCGGCACGCGCGCCTCCTCGTTCCAGTCGTCGAGCTCGGCGCGGATGTGGTCGCGCATCTGCTCGCGCACGTCGTTCACGGAGTTGAAGAATTCGGCCATCATCAGTACCCAGCAGTACATGCCGCGGCGCGTCAGACGCAGCGCGTCGGGATCCTGGCGCGTCGCGCCAACCATGCGCATCGCGAGCAGCTCGGGCGCCATGCGCAGCCAGAAGGCCGCGCCGTAGCGCTCGGCGATGTACTCGCGCTTCAGCGCGCCGCCGAACAGCCGCACCAGGTAGTCGTAGCGCATCCGCTCCTTGAGCCCGAGCGTGCGCCGCTGCGTGATGCCGCTCTGGCCGCCCTCGACCCGCCGGCAGTAATGGTTGAGCGAGAACGTCGTCGAATACATCGCGCCGCCCACGTAGCTGAACGCGCCGCTGCCGACGCCGACGTAGTCGTCCTGGTCGATGATGTACTCGTCGAACATGCCCTGGTTGCGCGAGAAGCACCACGCGGACGACGCCTGGTACTCGCCGAGCAGCCGCTGCAGGATCCGTTCGTACATCGGTTGGCGCAGCTTCGGGTCGCTGAGCCCCATGGTCTTTTCCATCTTGTGCCGCGCGGTGGGCGCCGTCATCAACGGGTAGAACGACACCTGGTCCGCGCGCAACTCCTGCAGTACGTCGAGGTCATGCTCGAGCATCGCCGGCGTCTGCCCCGGCAGGTTGAAGATCATGTCGACGTTGAGCGTCGGGAAGATACCCTGCGCGGCGGCGATGCGTTCGCGGATCACCGCGCTGCTGCCGTACTTCTCGAGCCGGTCCATGCCGGCGAGCAAGCCATCGTCGAAACTCTGCACGCCGACCGAAAGTCGCGTGACGCCCGCGTCGCGATAGCGCCGCAGGTCGTCCGGGTCGAGGTGGTTCGGGTTCGTCTCGATCGAGACCGCGCGCAGGGGTGACAGCGAACGCACGAGTTCCAGCGTCGCGATGAGTTCGTCGGCGTCGACGGTCGGCGTGCCTCCGCCTACGTACAGGTCGCTGAAGCGGAAACCCCGGTCGTGGTAGAGCTGGATCTCGCGGCGCAGCGCCTCGAAGTAACGGCCCGTCCTGGCCGGGTTGTAGCGGACGCGGTGGAAAGAGCAGAACGGGCACAGCACTTCGCAGAACGGCACGTGCACATACAGCTGGCACGGCGTCGCGGGCGCGGCGGGCATCACTTCCGCGGCGTCGTCCTCCGTGAAGCGCATCGCCTGCGAGTACTCGTGGCGCAGGACGGCGAGGAAGGGTCGTTCGAACCAGGGCATGCGACCAAGTCTAGACTTTTCGGCCGATGAAGTCGGCGACCTGGCCGTAGCTCAGCCCCCCGTCGTTGCACGGCAGCTGCACGGGCAGCAGGACCTCGAAGCCCCGCGCGGACAATCCGGCAAGCGCGGCTTCCACCAGCCGCCGGTTCTGGAACACGCCACCCGTCAGGCCCACCGTCTGCGCACCTGACTGCGCGCGGAGCCGCTCGGCCACCTGCACGATGCCGTCTGCGAGAGCCGAGTGCACCGCGCCGGCGCGCTCAGCCTGGTCGGCCGCGGTGTCCGGGTGAGGCCGCGACAGCCACTCGATGAGCGGCGCCCAGTCGAGCTCGAATCGTCCGTCCGCCGCCGATCGGAGCCATAGCCGCGGATACGTGACCGGATCGCGCGCGATGGCCTCGAGCCACATCGGCCCCTGCCCTTCGAAGCTCGTCTCACTAAGGCCCAGGATGATGGCCGAGGCGGCGTCGAAGAGGCGGCCCGCGGCAGTCGATTGCGGCGAATTCACGCGCCGATCCCAGGCATTGCGGACGATGGCGTCTGGAATGCCGATGGGACAATCACGGCCCAGCTCCCAGCAGAACGCGGCCGCACTGCGCCACGGTGCGCGGCCGGCACGGTCGCCGCCCGGCAGGCGGAAAGGCCGCAGGTGCGCAGCACGTTGCCAATGTCCCGGCGTGCCGAGAAAGGTCTCCCCGCCCCAGAGCGTGCCGTCGTCACCGAGTCCGACTCCGTCCCAGGCGAAGACGATCGCCGGCGCGCCAGCCTTGCCGTGTTCGGTGACCAGTGCGGACGCGTGCGCGCGATGGTGCTGCACCGTCTCGTGCACCAGGCCGCTGGTGCGCGCCCAGCGCGTCGTCGCGTAGTCGGGGTGCGCGTCGCTCAGGACGACTTCGGCGCGCACGTCGTAGAGTCGCTGCAGGTCCGCCGCCATCTGCGCGAACACCTGCTCGCTGCGCAACGTGCCCATGTCGCCAATGTGCGGCGAGACGACGATACGCCTGTCCCAGGCCAGCGCCACCGTCGCCTTCAGGTGACCGCCGACGGCCAGCACCGGCCTTGGCACTGAACGCGGCAGTTCCAGTTCCAGCGGCGCAATGCCGCGCCCCAGGCGGATGGGACGCGCGCGACCCGCAATGACGCGCACGACGGAGTCATCGGCAGGCCGTGCGATCGGCCGGTCATGGTGCAGGAACGCGTCGGCAACCCGGGCGAGGCGCTGCTGCGCTTCCGTGGCGGACGTCAGCACCGGCTCGCCGCTCACGTTACCCGACGTCGCGACCAGCGGACCGCCGAACTGGTCCAGCAGCAACTGGTGCAGCGGGCTATACGGCAGGAAGACACCGATCTCCGCGAGGCCCGGTGCGATGTTCGGCGCGAGTCCCGTGCGCGAACCTGCGCGCAACAGCACGATCGAACGCGCCGGATCGAGCAAGGCTTCACATGCGGCGCGTTCCGGATCGAACTCGTCGCGGACGACCTCCAGTCCGTCCTGGCCGCGCCACGGATACATCACCGCGAGCGGCTTGTCCGGGCGGTGCTTGCGCTCGCGCAGTCGCGCCACGGCTGCCTCGCTGCGCGCGTCGCACATCAGGTGGTAGCCACCGATACCCTTGACGGCCAGCACGCGACCGTCACGCAACACCGCCACGGCGGCGGCGAGCGCCCTGTCGTCGCCCTCCCCGGGATTCCCTGCGCCGGGGGATACGAACTCCAGGTGCGGCCCGCAAACGGGACAGGCCACGGGCTCCGCATGAAAGCGTCGATCGAGCGGATCCTCGTATTCCCCGCGGCACGCCTCGCACAACGGGAATGCGCGCATCGTGGTGTTGGGGCGGTCGTACGGCAGCGCCTCGATCAGCGTGTACCGCGGTCCACACTGCGTGCAGTTGATGAAGGCGTAAAGATGACGGCGATCACCCGGTCGCGCAAGTTCCGCCAGGCAATCGGGACAGCAGAAGAAGTCCGGCGGTACCGAAATCTGCGGGCGCAGCGCGGCGCTGCTGGGGGCGATGTGAAACCCCGGCTCCGCCGGCGTTTCAGCGTCGGCAATCGACGTGATGACTGGCCGCGCCAGGGGCGGTGCCCGGTTGATCACATCGCGCGCAAAGCATTCGATCGCTGCGACGGGACCGTGCAGCACGACTTCGACGTCGCCACGCAGGTTGCGCACGAAGCCGTCGAGCCCGAGTTCATGCGCGAGCCGGTACACGAACGGACGGAAACCCACGCCCTGCACGCGGCCCGTCAGCAGCAGCCGTCGCGTGACCACGGCCGGTGCCGGTTGCGCCATCCTGCCCTGCTGCCGTGCGCCGTCAGGCTTCTTGAGCCTTGCGGCCAGCCCAGACGTTTTCACGGACGCCGTCGGCCCACCAGATGCGGCAGGCGCCTTCGTCGGACACCATGCACGGCCCGATCGGATGCCGCGGCGTGCAGGCCGCGCCGTAGAGCCGGCATTCGTTCGGATAGATGCGCCCGAGCACCACCCTGGCGCAGTCGCAGCCCGGCGGCATTTCGCCGGCGCGCTTGCGCGACATTTCGGTGTACGAGGGCAACTGCACGCGCGAGTCGTTCACCGCGTGCTGCGGCTTGAGCACGTAGCCCGACGCCGGGATCGGCCCGATGCCACGCCAGTTGCCGTCATTGATGTCCATCGTCTCGTCGATGTAGCGCTTCGCCGTGGCGTTGCCGCCTGGCCGCACGACCTGCGGGTAGCAGTTGTCGAGGAAGCACTTGCCCTCGAGCTTCTGCCGCAGCACGGAATACAGGGCAGCGAGCAGCGAGTCCGGCGCAAATCCCGCGACCGCGGTGGGAATGCCGTGTTTCTGCGGCACGAACTCCCATTCCTCGGGGCCCATCACCGTGGCGACGTGTCCGGGCGCGATCAGCGCCTCGAAACCCGCCTGCCCGGACCCGAGCAGCATCTCGACCGCGGGCCACGTGCGGCGGCCCGACATCAGGAACAGCAGGTTCGTCGGCGCGCCCTGCGCCAGCAGCGCTGCCGCCGGAGCCGTCGTCGTTTCGAAACCCGCAGCCAGGAACACGACCTTGCGCGTCGG
>JBAVJR010000140.1:0-1661 GCA_049687855.1 Steroidobacteraceae bacterium
CGCCAGCTGTACGTGACCTATGCCGAGCAGCGCCGCATGCACGGCGTCGACAACTTCGGCGCCCCGTCCCGGTTCCTCGCCGAGATCCCGCTGGAGCTGGTCGAGGAGGTCCGCCCGAAGGTGCAGGTGTCCCGGCCGGTCTATTCGCCCCAGTCGCGCCCCACCCCGCAGCAGGCTGCCCGACCCGGCGGCAGCAACCTGTCCATGAGCGGACGACGGTTCCAGGACGATACCCCGGCGGGAGCGTTCAAGCTCGGCCAGCGGGTCCGCCATGCCAAGTTCGGGGACGGGGTGGTCCTGAGCCTGGAAGGCCTGGGGACCAACGCCCGCATACAGGTCGTGTTCGAGGGCCAGGGTACCAAGTGGCTGATGCTCGGGTACGCCAACCTGACAGCGCTCTGAGTCGCGCTAGAATGGCGCGCTGCCCCACAGGTCCAGAAGCTTGAAAATCATCATCCTCGGGGCCGGCCAGGTCGGCCGGACAGCGGCCTACCACCTGGCCCGCGAAGAGGCCAACGACGTCACCGTCGTCGACACCGACGAGGCGTTGCTGCGCGACCTGCAGGACCGCATCGACATCCGCACGGTGCAGGGCAACGCGGCGAGTCCGCGCACGCTCGAGACGGCCGGTGCGCGCGATGCCGACATGCTCGTCGCCCTCACCAACAGCGACGAGACCAACATGGTCGCGTGCCACGTCGCGTGGAACCTCTTCGGCACGAAGACCAAGATCGCCCGTATCCGCTCGCGTGATTACACGAAGCATTCGAGCCTGTTCGTCTCGACCGAATCGCCCGAGATGCCGGTGGCCCTGCCGGGATTCGCCATCGACATGTACCTCAGTCCCGAAGAGGCGGTCACCGCGTACATCGAGCGGCTCATCCGCTATCCGGGCGCGCTGCAGGTCGTCGACTTCGCGGACGGCAAAGTGCGGCTCGTCGGCATCAAGGCGCACAAGGGCGGCGCGCTCGTGGGGCGCCCGATCCGCGAACTCAAGGGCCACATGCGCAACAGCGAAGCGCGCGTGGCAGCGATGTACCGCAAGGGCGACAGCATCGAGCCCGAGGGCGACACGGTGATCGAGGACGGCGACGAGGTCTTCTTCGTCGCGGCGACGCAGGATATCCGCATCGTGATGAAGGAGATGCAGAAGCTCGAGGACCCGATCAAGCGCGTGGTGATCGCAGGCGGCGGCAACATCGGTTTCCGGCTCGCGCAGACCCTCGACGAGGAGAACCAGGTCAAGGTGATCGAGCGCGACTCGAAGCGCGCGCGCAAGATCTCCGAGCAGCTGCGTAATTCGATCGTGCTGGTGGGTGATGCCGCCGACGAGGAACTGCTGGTCGAGGAGAACATCGACAGCGTCGACGTGTTCTGCGCGCTGACCAATTCCGAGGAAGCCAATATTCTCTCGGCCATGCTCGCAAAGCGCCTCGGTGCGCGGCGCGTGATGGCGCTGATCAGCCGACCAGCCTATGCCGACCTCACGGCAATGGGCGAAATCGACGTCGCAATCTCCCCGCAGACGGTCACGATCGGCTCGCTGCTGGCGTACGTGCGGCGCGGCGACGTCGTGCAGGTGCACTCGCTGCGGCGCGGCGCGGCCGAGGCCATGGAAACCATCGCGCACGGACTGCGGGGCGGCAAGGTCGTCGGCCGCC
>JBAVJR010000141.1:0-17452 GCA_049687855.1 Steroidobacteraceae bacterium
ACTAAAAAAGGCCCGGGCGCTGCAAGGCGACCGGGCCTTTCCTCTTTCTGACCCCTCACCCCTAACCCCTATCCCCTATCCCTGGCCCTCAGGCCAGTTCCTTCAGCACTCCGCCGAGGATGCCGAACACCTGGTCGATGTGCTGTTTCTCGATGATCAGCGGCGGCGACATCGCGATGATGTCGCCGGTCACGCGCACCAGCAGCCCCTGCTCGAACGCCCGCACGAACGTGTTGTAGCCGCGCAGGCCGGGCTTGCCCGCGATTGGTTCCAGTTCCACGGCGCCGATGAGACCGAGGTTGCGCAGGTCGATCACGTGCGGCAGGCCTTTCAGCGAGTGCACGCCATCGGCCCAGTAAGGCGCCATGTCATTGGCGCGCGCGAACAGGCCTTCCTTGCGATAGATCTCCTGCGTGGCGATGCCCGCGGCGCAGGCGACCGGGTGCGCGGAATAGGTGTAGCCGTGGAAGAGCTCGATCGCGCCTTCTGGGCCCTGCATGAAGGCGTTGTAGACCTGGTCGCTGGCCGCGACGGCGCCCATTGGAATGGCCCCGTTGGTCAAGCCCTTCGCCATCGTGATCATGTCCGGCTGCACGCCGAAGAACGAGGTGCCGAACGGCGTGCCGAGGCGGCCGAACCCCGTGATGACTTCGTCGAAGATCAGCAGGATGCCGTGCCTGGTGCAGATGCTGCGCAGGCGCTCGAGGTAACCCTGCGGCGGGATCAGCACGCCCGTGGAACCCGCAACGGGCTCGACGATCACGGCCGCGATGTTGCTCGCGTCGTGCAGCGCGACGATGCGCTCGAGTTCATCCGCCAGGTTGGCGCCGTGTTCGGGCATGCCGCGCGTGTAGGCATTCTTCGCGAGGTCGTGCGTGTGCGGCAGGTGGTCCACACCGGGCAGCATCGACCCGAACCACTTGCGGTTGTTGACCATGCCGCCGACCGAGATGCCGCCGAAGCCGACGCCGTGATAGCCGCGCTCGCGGCCGATGAAGCGGGTGCGCGAGGCCTCACCTCGTGCGCGGTGATAGGCGAGGGCGATCTTGAGCGCCGTGTCGACCGATTCCGACCCGGAGTTGGTGAAGAAGACGTGACCCATGTCCCTGGGCAACCAGCTCGCGATGTCGTTCGCCAGCTGGAACGCCGTCGGGTGCCCCATCTGGAACGGTGGGGCGTACTCCATCGTCGCAATCTGCTTGCTGACGGCCTCGCTGATTTCCTTGCGACCGTGGCCCGCATTCACGCACCAAAGGCCGGCAACCGCATCCAGGATCTGCCGGCCTTCCGGCGTCCAGTAGTGCATGCCCGAGGCCTTCGCCAGCATGCGCGGGTTGGCCTTGAACTGGCGGTTCGCCGTGAAAGGCATCCAGAAGGCTTCCATCTCGGCGCGCGGCAGCGGGGCGTTGGCGGTCATGGCGGGGTTCCTGAATTTGTAGGAATAGCCGCCCGATGATAAGAAAAATTGACACTCGGCTCAAATGGCCGTGAAATTCGACCTGATTTGAGCCCATGTGTGCAGGATATTGAACACCCCGTGAGCGAACTCAGCATCGACGTCGGCGCCCACCTGCGGGCCGTGCGCACCATGTATGGCCTGTCGCAGCGCGAGCTGGCGAAGCGCGCCGGCGTGACCAACGGCCTCATCTCGCTGATCGAGCAGAACCGCGTCAGCCCGTCCGTCAGCTCGCTCAAGAAGGTCCTCGACGGCATCCCGATGTCGCTGGCCGACTTCTTCACCCTCGATTTCTCGGCGAGTCCGCAGGTGTTCTTCCAGGGTGACGAGTTGCCGGTAATGGGTGACCGCGCCGTGACCTTCAAGCTGGTCGCGGCACGCCGGCCAAACCGGGCCATGGCCGTGCTGCACGAGCACTACGCACCAGGTGCCGACACCGGCGCCGACATGCTGCGGCACAAGGGCGAAGAGGGCGGCGTGGTCGTCAGTGGTCGCATCGAACTCACCGTCGGCGCCGAGACCCGCCAGCTCGGTCCAGGCGATGCCTATTACTTCACCAGCGCGATCCCGCACCGCTTCCGCAACACGGGAGCCGAACCCTGCGAGATCATTTCAGCCAGTACGCCACCGACCTTCTGAAACGGCGACAATGCAGGCTTGCCCGACGTTGCCTCCGGCCACCGTGACCAGCGAAGTCCCATGAACCAGACAGCCCCTCCCACCGCGCAGGACTGGCGTGCCCGCGCCGCCGTGCTCCCGATCAACGGCCAGGCCTTCATCGATGGCCGCTACGTCGACGCTGCCAGCGGCGCGACGTTCGACGACGTCACGCCGATCGACGGTCGCGTGATCGCGCGAGTCGCTTCGACCGACCAGGCGGACGTCGAGCGCGCCGTTGCCGCCGCGCGTCGCGCATTCGACAGCGGGGCCTGGTCGAGGCAGCCGCCGCGCGAGCGCAAACGCGTGCTGCAGCGCTTCGCCGAGCTGATCCTCGCGCACCGCGACGAGCTGGCGCTGCTCGAGACGCTCGACATGGGCAAGCCCATCTCCGACAGCCTGGCCGTGGACATTCCCGCCACGGCGCGCTGCATCGCGTGGTACGCCGAAGCCGTCGACAAGGTGTACGACGAGGTCGCCCCGACCGCCCACGACCAGCTGGCTCTCATCACGCGTGAGCCGATCGGCGTCGTCGCCGCGATCGTGCCGTGGAACTTCCCGCTGATCATGGCCGCCTGGAAGATCGGCCCGGCGCTCGCCGCCGGCAATTCGTTCATCCTCAAGCCGTCCGAGAAGTCGCCGCTGTCGGCGATCCGGCTCGCGGCGCTGGCCGCGGAAGCCGGCATTCCGGATGGCGTGTTCAACGTGCTGCCGGGTTACGGTCACACGGCCGGCCAGGCGCTGGCGTTGCACATGGACGTCGACTGCATCGGCTTCACCGGCTCGACGCGCACCGGCAAGCTCATGCTGCAGTACTCGGGCCAGTCGAACATGAAGCGGGTGTGGCTCGAGTGCGGCGGCAAGTCGCCAAACATCATCCTGGCCGATTGCCCGGACCTCGACCGCGCGGCGGCAACCGCCGCCGGTGCGATCTTCTTCAACCAGGGCGAGATGTGCACGGCGGCGTCGCGCCTCATCGTCGAAGCAAGCGTGCGTGATCGTGTGCTCGAGAAAGTCGTCGAGGCGAGCCGGGCGATGCAGCCGGGCGACCCGCTCGATCCCGCGACCCGCATGGGTGCGATCGTCGACGAAATCCAGACCAGGACCGTGCTCGGCTACATCGACTCCGGCAGGTCCGAAGGCGCGTCCGTGCTGGCGGGTGGCCAGCGCGTGCGCGAGCAGACGGGCGGCTGTTACATCGAACCGACGATCTTTGCGGACGTGCAGACCGACATGCGCATCGCCCGCGAGGAGATCTTCGGTCCGGTGCTGGCCGCCATCACGGTGCAGGATGCGGAAGAGGCCGTGCGCGTCGGCAACGGCGTCGAATACGGTCTCGCAGCGGCGGTCTGGACCCGCGACATCGGCAAGGCGCACCGGATCGCGAAGTCGCTGCGCGCCGGCATGGTTTACGTCAACTGTTACGACGCCGACGACATCACCGTCCCGTTCGGCGGCTTCAAGCAATCGGGCACCGGCCGCGACAAGTCGCTGCACGCTTTCGACAAGTACACGGAGCTCAAGACGACCTGGATCGACCTCTCGCAATGAGCGGCTACAGCAACGTCACGTTCGACGAACTCGAGGTCGGCGCGACCGCCAGCGCCGAGCGAACGGTCGGCCAGTCCGAAATCGAGGCGCTCCTGCTCGTTTCAGGCGACGTCGTGCCGTTCCACCTGGTGGAAGGCGTCACCATCGAGCCGAGTGACCTGTGCGTCGAGGCGGTGGCGGCGGAGGCCATCATCTCGGGCA
This sequence comes from Steroidobacteraceae bacterium, assembly GCA_049687855.1. Classification (GTDB taxonomy): domain Bacteria; phylum Pseudomonadota; class Gammaproteobacteria; order Steroidobacterales; family Steroidobacteraceae; genus RPQJ01. The sequence continues at coordinate 3,866 of JBAVJR010000141.1, forward strand.
TGCTCGAGCGCCGGCTCCCCGGCCCGGGCACGCGCGTCGTCTCGCAGCAGCTCGAATTCGACGGCGTCATCCGCGTGGGCGACCTGGTCCGCGCGACCGTGACGGTCCGCGAGAAGACCGCCGAGAATCGTCGTGTGCTGTTCGACTGTTCGGTGGATGCGGCGGGCGAGACCGTGCTCCGCGGCACGGTCGTCGTCGAGGCTCCCCACCGCAAGGCGTCCTTTCCCGAGCTGTCGCGGCCGGAGTTCATGATCCGGCGCAACGACGTGTTCGCGCGCCTGCTCAAGCGCTGCGAACCGCTGGCGGCGGTATCGTGCGCCGTCGCGCATCCGTGCGACCCTGATTCGCTGATGGGCGCGCTCGAGGCGGCACGACTGGGCCTGATCGTGCCCGTGCTCGTGGGTCCCGCGGCGCGCATCCGCGCGCTGGCCAGCGGCCTTGGCCAGGACATCTCGAACTATCGCCTCGTCAGCACCGAGCACAGCCATGCATCGGCCGAGGCTGCCGTGTCGCTCGCCCGCAGCGGCGAAGTCGAGACGCTGATGAAGGGCAGCCTGCACACCGATGAGATCATGACGGCGGTGGTGTCGTCGCAGGGCGGCCTGCGCACGGAGCGTCGCGTCAGCCACGTGTTCGTCATGGACGTGCCGGCGTACGATCGCATCCTGTTCGTCACGGATGCGGCGATCAACATCGAACCGTCGCTCAAGGAAAAGGCCGACATCGCGCAGAACGCGATCGACCTCGCGCGCAGCCTCGGCATCGAGACGCCCAAGGTGGCCATCCTGTCGGCGGTGGAGATGGTCAACCCGGACATCAACTCGACCATCGACGCCGCGGCGCTGTGCAAGATGGCGGACCGCGGCCAGATCCGCGGCGCCGTCCTCGACGGGCCACTCGCGTTCGACAACGCGATCAGCGAGATCGCCGCGCGCACCAAGAGCATTCATTCCCCGGTCGCGGGTCGCGCGGACATCCTGCTCGTGCCCAACATCGAGGCCGGCAACATGCTGGCCAAGCAGCTGCAGTACTTCGCCGGCGCCGACAGCGCCGGCATCGTGCTCGGCGCGCGCGTGCCGGTGATCCTGACGAGCCGCGCCGACAACGTGCGCATGCGCATCGGCTCGGCGGCCGTCGCCAAGCTGGTCGTCCACGCGCGACGCGCAGCGGTACCGCCGCTCAAGTGACGGTCATGGCGGCTCGTGACGAACCCGCGATCCTGGTCCTGAACGCAGGATCGTCGAGCATCAAGTTCTGCATCTTCCGCCGCGTCGACGGGCAGGCCGTGCGCGGCCTGCGCGGGCAGGTGTCGGGCCTCGGCACCGTGCCGCGATTCACTTCGCGCCGTGACGGCGGGTCGACGATCGACACGCAACTCGCTGCGGGCCCGATGACGCACGCCGAAGCGCTCGATCGCCTGCTCGAGGCGGTCCATGCAGAACTCGGCGGCGCACGCATCGTCGGCGTCGGTCATCGCGTCGTGCACGGCGGTCTCGAGTTCATGGCGCCGATTGCGGTCGACGCGTCCGTGCTGCAGCGCCTCGACCAGTACGTGCCGCTCGCGCCGCTGCACCAGCCGCACAACCTCGCGGCGATCCGCGCGCTGCTGGCGCGATTGCCCGGCGTGCCCGAAATCGCGTGCTTCGATACGGCGTTCCACCGCACCGTGCCGGACGTCGCGCAGCGTTTCGCCCTGCCGCCGCGGTTCGCCGAGGCCGGGGTACGGCGCTACGGGTTCCACGGGCTCTCGTACGAGTACATTGCCTCGCAATTGCCTGCCGTCGATGCGCGCGCCGCAGCGGGACGCACCGTGGTATTCCACCTGGGCAACGGTTCGAGCATGTGTGCCATCCGCGCATGCAGGAGCATCGCGACCACGATGGGCTTCACCGCGGTCGACGGCCTGCCGATGGGCACGCGCTGCGGCGCGCTGGATCCGGGCGTCGTGCTGTTCCTGATGGACGAGATGAAACTCGGGCCGCGCGAGATCGAGCGGTTGATGTACAACGAGTCGGGCCTGCTCGGCATGTCAGGCGTCTCGAGCGACGTCCGCGACCTGCTGGCGAGCAATGAGCCCGCCGCGGCCCTGGCGCTCGACGTGTTCGTTTATCGTGCCGGGCGCGAGCTCGGCTCGCTGGCCGCGGCGCTGGGTGGTCTCGACGCGATCGTCTTCACGGCCGGCATCGGCGAGAACCAGGCCGAGATTCGCGCGCGCATCTGCCGGCAGGCGGCGTGGCTCGGCATCGAACTGGATGCGGCGGCCAATGCCCGCCACGGACCGCGCATCTCCACGCCGGGCAGCGCCACCGCGGCCTTCGTGATCCCGACGGACGAGGAGAGCATGATCGCGCGCCATGTCATGCGCTTGCTGCAGGCCTGAAGATGACGAGCGCCGCTTTCTTCCTTGTGCGCGGTCGTCCCCCACGCCTCCCTGCCACCTGCCGCCAGGACTCTGCCGCCCTGCGCCAATTGGTCCGCGAGGATCGGCTTCGTTAGACTTCCCGCTCTTCACGCCCCGGAGCCCGCGATGAAAGTCACCGTTGCCGCGACCCAGTTCGCCTGCACGCCGAATGCCGCCGAAAACCTCGCCAGGGCCGAGTCGATGGTGCGCGAGGCCGCCGCGAGGGGCGCGCAAGTCATTCTTTTGCAGGAACTTTTCGAGACTCCGTACTTCTGCAAGGACCACCTCGCGAGTCACTTCGAGCTGGCGCACCCGATGCCGGACAACCCGGTCGTGCGCCGCTTCCAGGGCCTGGCGAAGGAACTCGGGGTGGTGCTGCCGATCAGCGTGTTCGAGCGCGCCAACAACGCTTACTACAACTCGCTGGCGATGATCGACGCCGACGGCGAAGTCATGGGTATCTACCGCAAGTCGCACATCCCGGAGGGCCCGGGATACCACGAGAAGTTCTATTTCTCGCCAGGCGACACCGGCTTCCGCGTCTGGAAGACGCGCTTCGGCGCGATCGGCGTGGGCATCTGCTGGGACCAGTGGTTCCCCGAGGCGGCGCGCTGCATGGCGCTGATGGGCGCGGACATCCTCATGTATCCAACGGCGATCGGCTCCGAACCGCAGGACGCGACCCTCGACTCACGCGACCACTGGCAGCGTTGCATGCAGGGCCACGCGGCGGCCAACGTGATGCCGCTCGTCGCGTCCAACCGCATTGGCGTGGAGCGGGGCCAGAAGTACGAGATGACGTTCTACGGCTCGTCGTTCATCGCCGACTCCACGGGTGGCAAGGTGGCCGAGGCCGACCGCGAGTCGGAGGCCGTGCTCACCGCCACGTTCGACCTTGACCAGTTGCGCGTGCAGCGTCACGCCTGGGGCGTCTTCCGCGACCGTCGCCCCGAGCTCTACTACCCGATCCTTTCGCTGGATGGCCGTGCCCCGGGCTGAACGCATGCCGGACACCGCAGTGGCCATTGCGCTGCGGTCGCAATCGTTGCGCGGTCCCGTCGCCTGCGTCGATCTCGAGACCACTGGCGGGATGGCGGCACGGCACCGCGTCATCGAAGTCGGCATCGTCCTGCTCGAGCAGGGCGAGATCGTCGAGGAATGGAGCACGCTGGTGCATCCCGGCATCCGCATTCCCTCGTTGATCGCGTCGTTCACCGGCATCGACGACTCGATGGTGGCGGATGCGCCCCCTTTTGCTGACGTCGCGCAGGAAGTGCGGCGTCGCCTCGAGGGCAGGCTGTTCGTCGCTCACAACGCCCGCTTCGATTACGGCTTCCTACGCGCAGAGTTCCGCCGCCTTGGCATCAGGTTCGCCGCGCCGGTGTTGTGCACCGTGAAGCTGTCGCGTGCGCTCTATGCGGAGCACGCGCGCCACAACCTCGACACGCTGATGGATCGTTTCGGTCTGTCGTGCATGGCCCGGCACCGCGCGCTCGGTGACGCGCAGGTGCTGCCCGCGTTGATTGCGGCGATGGAAAGCCAGCGCGGCGTCGACGTGATGCACGCTGCGGTGACTGATGCGCTGCGCGAGCCGCGATTGCCGCCGCACCTGCCGCCAGAGCTCGCCGACGACTTGCCGGAAGGTCCGGGCGTGTACCTGTTCCGTGGCGAAACCGGGACGCTGCTGTACGTCGGCAAGAGCCGCAACATCCGCAGCCGGGTGTTCGATCACTTCGCCGCCGAGCACCGTTCCGGCAAGGAATCGAAACTGACGCGGCAGGTTCGCCAGGTGGAGTGGATCGAGACGGGAGGTGAACTCGGCGCGCTGCTGCTCGAGTCCCGGCTGGTGAAGGAACTCGCACCGACGGGGAATCGCCGCCTGCGCCGTAACGCAAGCGACTGCGTCGTACTCCTGCGCAGTGACGGGCAAGGCTTGCGGCCGGAGGTCGTGCCGATCGAAGACGCGGACCTGGGCCTCGATGCCGATCCCGCCTTCGGACCGTTTCGCGCCGAGAAAGACGCCTGGCGCGCAATCGAAGGCAAGGCACGCGAAGCCGGACTGTGCCTGAAGATGCTCGGCCTGGAAGCGGGCGAGGGCAGTTGCTTCGCCTACCAGGTCAGGAAGTGCCGGGGCACCTGCATCGGCAAGGAACCTCGCGCATTGCACGACGCGCGTCTGCAGATGACGCTGGTGCCGCTCAAGTTCAAGCCGTGGCCGTTTGCGGGCGCCATCGGCATCCGTGAGCCCGCACCCGCGGCGACCGGCGTCCTGATTCACGTGATCGACCGTTGGCGCCACCTGGGCACGGCGCGCGACGAAGACGAAGTGCAGGCCCTGCTGCGCGTCGACAGCGACGCCGCCTTCGACGCGGACAGCTATCGCATCATCGGGCGCGCGCTGCAGGACGTGCGGCCCCGCGACCTGATGCAGTTTCCTGCGCGGCGGGAATCCGCTTGAGCGACACGACCGCACCCGAACGACGTCATCGCTTTTTTGCGGCTTGCCCGCTCAACGTTGCGGACATGCTGTCGGCCGAGTTGCGCCAGCATGGCGTGGACGTCGTGCGCGAACATCCGGCGGGCGTGAGCTTCGAAGGACCGCTGGCGAGCGCGTACACCGCCTGCCTGCAGGCACGCACCGCGAGTCGCGTACTGCTGACGCTCGCGGATCTCAACGCGAGCGATCCCGACGTGATGTACCGCGGCCTGCTCGAGCTGCCGTGGGAGAGCCACGTGGGCTCGGACGGCAGTTTTGCGGTCGACGTCGTCGGTGAATCCCCGCCTTGGCTGCGCCACACGCAGTTCGCGGCGCTGCGCGCCAAGGACGCGATCGTTGACCGGATGCGCGAGCATACGGGCGAGCGGCCCAACGTCGACCTGGCCTCGCCGGATCTGCGCGTCAGCCTGCGCTTCGCCAGGGAGCGCGTCACGGTCGGCATCGACCTGAGTGGAGATCCGCTGCATCGGCGCGGTTACCGCCAGACGGGCGTCGAGGCGCCCCTCAAGGAGAATCTCGCTGCCGCGCTGCTGCTGCGATCAGGCTGGGCCACGATGGCTGCCGAAGGCGCGGCGTTCTACGACCCGATGTGCGGCTCGGGCACGCTCGTGATCGAGGCGGCGATGATCGCCGCGGGCATTGCGCCTGGATTGCTCCGGCGCCGGTTCGGTTTCGAGCGCTGGCTGCAGCACGACGCCGAACTGTGGCACGCACTGCGAACCGCCGCAGAGAACGCACGCCAGCTCGAGGTGCTCGCACGCGGGCGCTGTGCGGGCAGCGACCGCGACCAGACCGCGATCCGCGCCGCGATCGCCAACGCGAATCGAGCCGGGCTCGGCAATCACCTGCTGTTCGATCGGCGCGATCTCTCGAACCTGCCGGCAACGACTCACCCCACAGGCCTCGTCCTGGTGAATCCGCCGTACGGTGTGCGCATCGGCGATCCGGAAAAGATCGAGGCGCTCTACGCCAGCCTCGGCGACAAGCTGCTGCGCTGCTTCCCGGGCTGGGAGGCAGGGGTCTTCACGGGCGATCCGCCGCTGGGGCGCGCGCTGGGCCTGCGCGCGTATCGCACTCACACGTTCTACAACGGCGCGATCGAATGCCGGCTGCTGCGCTTCCACCTCGACGAGTCGGCGAAAGAGCCCGACCCGGTGCAGGTGCGTGCGGCACGGCTCGAGGCTGCCCGCGCACGCCCGGGTTCGTCGATGTTCGCAAACCGGCTGCGCAAGAACTACTCGAAGCTCACTGACTGGGCGCGCCGCAGCGACGTCGCCTGCTTCCGTGTCTACGACGCCGACATGCCTGAATACGCGTTCGCCATCGACGTCTACGGCAACGACGAGCGCTGGGCCTGCGTGCAGGAGTATGCGGCGCCGTCGAGCATCGCGCAGGAGTCGGTGCGCGCCCGTCGTGACGAAGCGCTCGCCGCCATTCCGTCGGTGCTGGGGATAGCGCCGGAGCGCATGTTCCTGCGCGTCCGCAGGCGGCAGAAGGCCGGCGAGCAGTACGAAAAACTGGACGGGGAGGCGCAGTACCACGTCGTCCGCGAAGGCCGCTATCGCTTCCTCGTCAACTTCACCGACTACCTCGACACCGGGCTGTTCCTGGACCACCGCATCACGCGCATGCGGCTCGGCGAGTGGGCGCAAGGGAAACGCTTCCTGAACCTCTTCGCGTACACGGGTGCAGCGACCGTCCACGCGGCGGGGGGTGGTGCGATCGCCTCGACCACCGTCGACATGTCGAGGACCTACCTCGACTGGGCACTGCGCAATCTCGACCTGAACGGACTGCGTGGTCCCGCACACGAGTTCATCCAGGCGGATTGCCTGGCCTGGCTCGAGACGCAATCGCAGCAGGTTCGGCCGCCAGCCTATGACCTGATCTTCATCGACCCGCCGACGCACTCACGCTCGAAGCGCATGCAGCGCGAGTTCGATGTCCAGATGGACCATGGCTGGTTGCTGCTGACGGCGGCCAAGCTGCTGGCGCCGGGCGGCACGCTCGTGTTTTCGAACAATTTCCAGAAGTTCAAGCTCGACGGCGCAACGCTGGAGCACTTCGAGGTGGATGACATCACACGCTCGACGATTCCAGAAGACTTCGCGCGCAACCCGAAGATTCACGTCTGCTACGTGCTGCGCCCGAAAGTCGCCGCGCTTGCGCACAGGTAACGAGGAATACGGCCAGTGGACATCTTCAAGACCTTCACGCTCGAGAGCGCGCATCGGCTGCCGAACGTTCCGGCAGGGCATAAGTGCGCGCGAGTCCACGGGCACTCGTTTCGCGTCGAACTGCACGTCAGTGGCCCGGTGGACCCGCGCCTCGGCTGGGTGATGGACTTCGCCGAGATCAAGCACGCGTTCGAGCCGCTGTTCCAGCGTCTCGACCATCGGTACCTCAACGACATCCCCGGGCTCGACAACCCGACCAGTGAGAACCTGGCGCGCTACATCTGGCGGGAGTTGAAGCCGGTGCTGCCGCTGCTGGCCCGCGTAGTCGTGCATGAGACCTGCACGAGCGGGGCCAGCGTCGCCGGCGCCGGGGACTGAGCGGCTGGCAATGCATCGCCGGGGTCCCTGCCACGTGAGCCTGGACGCCCGTGGCTGCGATGCCGTGATCGCGTTCTCATTCGGCCTTGCCACGTTCGCGCGGGGCGTCGTTTCGGGTACTGTAGGGCACACCTCCATGCACACAGTGACTGCCATGCTCCACACCTCGACGCTTCGGATCCTGCTGTTGTCTGCTGCCGCGCTTGCGCTGGGCATGACGGGCTGCGGTCGGTCCACGCCGCCGGCGGCAGCGCCGGAGCAGACCGCCCAAGCCCCTGTCCAGGACGACGCTGCCGCCCAGGCTGCTGCGGCTGCGCAAGCCGCCGAGGAAGCGAAGGCAGCGGAGCTGGCAGCCAGGGAAACGGAACTCGCCGAGCGCGAGGCGGCGCTGAAGCAGAAGGAGATCGAAGCCGAGCTCGCCAGGCGTGATGCCGAAACGGCGGCCGCTGCGGCGGCCAAGCAGGCGGCAGCCGCCAGGCAGGCTGCGGCGAAGAAAGCGAGCGCGGCCAGGCCGGCCACGAGCACTGCCGCAGCTGTTCCAAAGGCCGTGGCGCCTGCAGCACCGATCATCGTGCCCGCGGGAACGCAGCTCGCGATCGAGTTGGTCGCTCCGGTCAGCACGAAGACTAACGCTGTCGGCGACAGCGTCGAAGCGCGCCTCGCGTCGGACCTGATGATCGGCGACCGGCGCGCAGCGAAGGCGGGTGCGGCGGTGCACGGCTCGATCACGCAGATCATCTCGGGCAGCAAGAAGATCGGCGGCACCCCGACACTCGGCGTGACCTTCGACTCGCTGGTTGGGGCGAATGGCGCAAGCATGTCGATCAACGCGCCGTTCACGCAGGTCGGCAAGAGCGAGACCGGCAAGGACACCGCCAAGATCGTCGGCGGAGCGGCTGCCGGCGCGATCATCGGTCACCAGGTCTCACACAAGGACGGCGCGGTGGTGGGCGGCCTCCTGGGCGGCGCGGCCGGCACGGCCGCCGCCAAGGTCACGGGTGGCGAAGTGACGCTGGCGGCAGGGCAGGTCGTGACCGTGGCCACGCAGTCATCGTTCGAGGTCAGGCCCTGACCAGCGGAATCAGAGCAGGTCCTTGAGCCTGAACCAGAGCATCGCCAGCACGAGTCCCGGCATGCGCAGCGCAGGGCCACCCGGGAAATCGTGGTGCTTGAGCCGGGTGAAGAGATCGAAGCGCTCGGCCTGTCCTGCGATCGTCTCGGCCACCATCTGGCCCGCGATGCCGGTCAGCGCGATGCCGTGCCCCGAGAATCCCTGCAGGTAATACACGTTCGGTGCGAGGCGCCCGAAGTCCGGTGCGCGGTTCATCGTGATGTCGACGTGGCCGCCCCAGGCGAAGTCGATCTTCGCGTCGGCGAGCGAGGGGAAGACGTTGAGCATGCGCACGCGCGTGGCCCTGGCGGTGTTGCGCGCGTCGCGACCGGAGTAGCTGACCCGACCACCAAACAGCAGGCGGTGGTCGCCCGAGCGGCGGAAGTAATCGAGCACGAAGTTCACGTCCGACACCGCGACGTTCTCGCGCAGCAGCGACTCGATGCGCGCCTGCCCGAGTTGTTCAGTGGCGATGATGTAGGTGCCGACCGGCATGATGCGGTCGCGCAGCCGCTTCGAGATCTTCTCGTCGATGAAGGCGTTGCAGCACAGCGCCACGTGCCTGGCCCGCACGGAATGCCCGCCAGCCGTGCGCAGCTGCACGGTCGCGCCGTGCTCGATGCCCACGACCATCGCCTGCTCGAAGATCCTCACGCCTGCCGCCTCGGCGGCAGCCGCGAGTCCCAGCGTGTAATTGAGTGGATGCAGGTGACCGCTGCGGTCGTCGCGCAGCCCGCCGATGTAGCGGTCGGTATCGAGCACCTGGCCGAGCTCTGCCCGGCCCAGCCAGCGAGTGCCCGTGTAGCCGTAACCATTCAGTTCATCCTGGTGCGCCCGCAGGTCGGACACCTGCCGCGGCTTGAGCGCCGTGTGCAGGTGGCCCCAGTGCAGGTCGCAGTCGATGCGGTGCTTTGCGACCAGGGCCCGCACGAGGTCGAGCGCTGCGACCGAGATGTCGAACATCTTCTTCGCGTCGGCCGGGCCCACCTGTGCGACCAGCTTGTCCTGGCTGCAGGCGTAACCGACGATCGCCTGGCCGCCGCTGCGCCCCGACGCGCCGAACGCGATGCGGTTGCCTTCGAGCAGCGCGACCTGGTAGCCACGCTCGGCGAGGAACAGCGCGGTCGCACAGCCCGCAATGCCGCCGCCCACGACGCAGACGTCGGCCTCGACGTCACCCGTCAGCGGCGGGCGGTTGGGCGCGGGATTCGCCGAAGCGGCGTAGTACGAATCGATGTGCTCGACCGGCATGGCCTCAGCTCGTGGTCAGGTACCAGTCATAGTCGATGGCTGGCACGTAGGAATTGAAATCCTGCATCTCGCCGCGGCGCGTAGCCGCGTACAGGCTCGCGAAACGCTCGCCCAGGTATTCCCGCGCAAAGTCGCTGCGCTCGAACACGCCGAGGGCCTCGGGCCACGACTGCGGAATCGTCGGTGTCGTGTCACGGTATGCATTGCCGGCGAGCACGGGACCCGGATCGAGCTTGCGGGCAAGCCCCAGGTGCATGCCGGCGAGCACGATCGCGGCGAGCAGGTACGGGTTGGCGTCGGCCCCGGCGATGCGATGTTCGACGCGGCGGCTTGCAGGCGGGCCGTGCGGCACGCGGAATGCGACGCCGCGGTTGTTCACCGACCAGCTCGGGTTGAGCGGCACGTAGGCCTCGGGCTGGAAGCGCCGGTAGGAATTGGCCGTCGGCGCGCAGATCGCGATCGCGTCGTTCATCGTCGCCGCGAGGCCACCGATCGCGTGGCGCAGCTGTGCGCTGCCCACGGGCTCCTCGGCCTGGAAGATGTTGCGGCCCTGCGCGTCGAGCACGCTGACGTGCAGGTGCGCGCCGCTGCCGGCGTGGTCGCGGTAGGGCTTCGGCATGAACGTCGCTTCCATGCCGTGGGCGAGCGCCACGCCCTTGACCAGCCGCTTGAGGCGGATGGCGTGGTCGCAGGCGAGCAGGGGATCGTCGACGTGGTGCAGATTCACCTCGAACTGACCTGGGCCGTACTCGGCGAGCACGGTGCCAACGGGCAGTTCCTGCGCGCGCGCGGCCGCATCGATGGCGCTGAGCACGGCCGAGTACTCGTTCAATTCCTGCATCGAATTGATCTGCGTCTTCAGCTCGCGGCGGCCGGTGAGCGGCTGGCGTGGCGGCTGCGCGAGGCCTTCCGGCGTCCGCTCACGATCGACGAGATAGAACTCGAGTTCGACGGCCATCACGGGTTTCAGCCCGAGCGCGGTGAAGCGCGCGACGACGCTCTCGAGCACGTGCCGCGGGTCGCCGTGGAACGGCGTGCGGTCGTGCTCGTACATGCTGACCTGCATCTGCGCGACGTGCTCGCCGAGCCAGGGCACCGGCACGAGCGTGCCTGCGACCGGCAGGCAGACGCGATCGGCGTCGCCTTCGTCGAAGCCGAGGCCGGTGGACTGCACCGTGCCGCCGAGCACGTCGAGTGCGAACATCGAACCGGGCAGCAGCAGACCCAGGCCGTGCACGCCTTCGAGTTCAGCAGTCGTGACTCGCTTGCCGCGCGGAATCCCCATGAGGTCGGCGAGCAGCAGATCGACGAAGCGCACCTGCGGGTGGCGCTTGAGCCAGGCTGCGGCCGGCCCGAATTCCGCAAACTGCGGCATGAGACACCCGTTGTTTAGGATTTAGCGACGGCTGCGCCGTCCGGGAGCGAGGAGAATAGCCGTTAGCCGCGCTGGTCGGCAAGCCGTGCGGCCGCGGCCAGGAATCGCTCCAAGTCCATGTTTGGGCTGATTTTTGGCCATTTTTTTGCGCTGCGCGGCGACGACAGGGGGTTGGCTGTGGTTTAATCCGGGTCGTCCCCGAGTGATGGCTTCCCGAGAGCCGTCTAGGATTTTAAACGTGGCTCGCCACAAACCATTGATCGGCATTCCCGCGGATCGCCGGATCCTGGGCCCGCACCCCTTCCACTGCGTGGGGGAGAAGTACATTGCCGCCGTGGCCGAGGCGGCCGACGCCATGCCGGTCCTCGTTCCGGCGCTGGGTGAGCGCGACCTCGACGCGTTGCTGTCGCAGTTCGACGGCATCCTGCTGACGGGCAGCCCGTCCAACGTCGAGCCGGGCCTCTACCAGGGTCCCGCGGGCGATCCGGACACGCTCCACGATCCGCACCGCGACCAGACGACGTTGCCGTTGATTCCGCGCGCCATCGCGGCGGGCATCCCGCTCTTCGCCGTCTGCCGTGGCTTTCAGGAAATGAACGTCGCCTTCGGCGGCACGCTCTGGCAGAAGGTGCAGGACGTGCCGGGCATGCGGGACCACCGCGAAGACAAGGAGCAGCCGCTCGACGTCCAGTACGGGCCCGCCCACGAGGTGGAACTCGTGCGGGGCGGCTACCTGCACGGGCTCGTGGGCGCCGAGCGGGTGATGGTCAACTCGCTGCATGCTCAGGGCGTGCAGACGCTCGGCCGCGATCTCGAAATCGAAGCCCGTGCACCCGACGGGCTGATCGAAGCGTTCCGTGTCGGCAATGCGCCGGGCTTCGCGCTCGCGGTGCAGTGGCATCCGGAATGGCAGGTCCTGAAGAACCCTTTTTCGCAGGCCCTGTTCGCCGCCTTCGGCGCAGCAGCGCGTGCACGAATCAACGCACGGAAGTAATTTTCATGAGCACCCCGATCCAGCAGTTTTTCAAGGAACACGGCATCTCGGAAGTCGAGGCCGTGGTCCCCGACATGGCAGGCATCGCGCGCGGCAAGGTGATGCCCGCGATGAAGTTCGCGGAAGACGAGGGCATGCGCATGCCCGAGAGCATCTTCCTGCAGACCGTGACGGGCGACTACCCGGACGACGACCGTGCCATCAGCCCGTCGGAAATCGACATCGTGCTGAAGGCCGACCCGAACACGACGCGCGTCGTGCCGTGGGCCGCCGAGCCGACCGCGCAGGTCATCCACGACAGCTTCTACTCGGACGGCCGTCCGGTGACGATGGCGCCGCGCTACGTGCTGCGCCACATCCTCGACCTGTACGAGCAGAAGGGCTGGAAGCCGATCGTGGCACCCGAACTCGAGTTCTACCTGGTCGAGCCGAACATCGACGCCGACTACCCGCTGAAGCCGCCGGTGGGACGCTCGGGCCGCCCGGAGATCGGCCGCCAGTCCTACAGCATCGCCGCGGTGAACGAGTTCGACCCGCTGTTCGACGACATCTACGCGTTCTGCGAGGCGCAGGAGATCGAGATCGACACGCTGATCCACGAGGACGGCGCGGCGCAGATGGAGATCAACCTGATCCACGGCGACGCGATGTCGCTCGCCGACCAGGTGTTCATGTTCAAGCGCACGGCGCGCGAGGCCGCGTTCCGCCACAAGATGTACGCGACCTTCATGTCGAAGCCGATGGCCCGCGAGCCCGGCAGCGCCATGCACATCCACCAGAGCGTGGTGGACGTGAAGACCGGCAAGAACGTGTTCAGCGACAAGGACGGCAACCCGAGCCAGCTGTTCTTCTCGCACATCGCCGGGCTGCAGAAGTACCTGCCGTCCTCGATGGTCCTGTTCGCGCCGAACGTCAACGCGTTCCGCCGCATCATCCTCAGGCACCTGGCGCCCATCAACACGCAGTGGGGCTACGACAACCGCACGGCCGGGCTGCGCGTGCCGATCTCGAACGCCGAGAACCGGCGCGTCGAGAACCGGCTCGGCGGCGCGGACGCGAACCCTTATCTCGCCATCGCGGCTTCGCTCGCCTGCGGCTACCTCGGCATGATCGAAGGCCTGAAGCCGTCCGAGCCCGTCACCGGCAGCGCCTACGACCTGCCGTTCGGCCTGCCGCGCAGCCTCGAGGAGTCGGTGCGCATGCTGCGCGACTGCCGGCAGATCATCGACCTGCTCGGCGAGCGCTTCGTGCTGGCCTACACGGCCGTCAAGGAGAGCGAGCACGACACGTTCCTGCAGGTGATCAGCTCGTGGGAGCGGGAGCACCTGCTGCTCAACGTCTGAGGTTCCGTCATGACCCCACCCGTCCCCTACGTCGCCGAACGCACCACGGCTGCCTGGCAG
>JBAVJR010000142.1:0-1823 GCA_049687855.1 Steroidobacteraceae bacterium
GCCGTGGGACGACGTGGCCCGGCATCTCTTGCAGCCGGCGGCCGGTAGCTCGTTCTGTGAATGGAAAGGGCCGGCGCGTTACTGGACTTTGGTACAGGGCGATCGGCGCCTGCCACGCGTGGCCTGGAGCTACCCGCAGCCGCTGGCCGGTGCCGAAGCGCTGGCCGATTGCGTGGCGTTCTATCCGGCGGCACTCGATTGCCGTGTCGATGGCGCGGTCGTCACGCCGCAGCCCGGCGGCTTCTACGGCGGCTGGATCACGCCCGAGTTGGTCGGCCCGTTCAAGGGCGAGCCCGGCAGCGAGGACTGGTAGCGACTGTGTTGAAGCCCGACGGCTGATCGAACGCCCGAGCTCAGTTGCGCTTGCGAAACACCACGAGGTGCTGCCACGGCAAGCTGCCCACGGTGCGATCCCACACCAACGCATGCACGGCGGCTTCGCGCTTGATCTGGGCTTCGCTCATCTTGTGCAGCGCCTTGATCGGCACGTTCGGGTCCTCGGCCCGGTACTCGACGAACACGAGCTGACCGCCCGGCTTGAGGGCGCGGACGATGCTGGCCAGCACCTCGTACGGAAACGCCAGCTCGTGATAGACGTCGACCATGATGGCCAGGTCCACCGACGAAGCCGGCAACCTGACGTCATCCTCGGCACCGAGCAAGGGCTGGATCTGATTCAGCCCACTCTGCCGCACCGTGTCTTGCAGCATGGCCACCATCTCGGGCTGCACGTCGACCGCAAGCACCTTGCCGCCGGGTGCGACGACCGGGGCCATGCGCCGGGCCAGGTAGCCCGTGCCCGCACCAATGTCGGCCACCACCATGCCGGGCTTGAGCTGGAGTGCCGTCACCAGCAGGTCGGTTCGTTCTTCGCGCTCGCGCTCTTCGCGCTCGAGCCACGCGGCGCCCTGCCAGCCCATGACGCCGGCGATGTCGCGGCCCATGTAGCGTTTGCCGATGCCATCGGCGCCTGCCGGGGCGCGCGTGTAGCGCTCGGCGGGCTTGCCACCGTCGGCGAGCGCCAGCGTTGCGGTGCACAGAAGCAAGGCACCCAGCACCGTGGCCGACAAGCTCCGCGCGATTCGATTCATGGTCCACACACCGCACCCGACAGCAGAAGGTCAACGGTGAGAACCGACCTGTTGCAGACGGTCAGGCAGTTGCTCCAGCCACCTGCCGTCCGTATTCCTCGGAGTCGTACCAGCCCCGGGAGGCTTTCACCTTAAGATCTCCACCGACATCCCACTCTTCCCAGCCATGCACGGTAAGAACGTTTCCTGTCTTGGCTGCGTGCCCTGTGAAAGTCCACAGATAGACGACATGAGACCCGGCACAGCGAACTCCGTCGCAGACGAGTTTCATGTCCGGAACATCGGCAAAAAACCCGGACGCCATCTCGGCGATACCCGAGCGACCTCGCCATAGCTCACCGCGATTGATCACGATCTCGCCATCATCGGCGAAAAATCCGGCCACCTTCTGCGGTGAACCGGTGTTCCATGCTGCCGTGTAAGCGTCTGCGAGATTTTCAATATCTTTTGGGCTGAATGACATAGCGCTATGGTCCTCGTTCGTGGCTGCCGCAGGCGACGGCAGGCCTGCGGCGCCAATGAGCGCCATGCCCGCAAGTTTGAGCGCGCATCGACGATCCATGTGGCATCCCTCGTTGGAAAAACTCGAAATCAACTCACTGCCAACAGTCGCCGCACCCTTCATTTCCTGGCCGGTATTCCTGTCCCGGAGTGTCTGCAAAATTGCGGTTCCCCGCAACGCTCGAAAACTGCTCTCCAAAGCGGCCGGTCATCGGGGACTATCGACCCTTT
>JBAVJR010000143.1:0-2144 GCA_049687855.1 Steroidobacteraceae bacterium
ATCAACCACTTCTTCGCGTACTTCCTCTTTCAGATCGACGAGTTCCACTGAGGAAGGGCAGAAAGTAGAGGAAGGGCAGGAAGGACAGGAAGGACAGGAAGGACAGGAAGGACAGGAAGGAGAGGAAGCGCCATCGGCGCAAGATTGACACTCTCCACGTTCAGCGCGTTTCCGACTAACCCCTTCGTGTCCTTCCTCCCCTTCCTCCCCTTCCTCCCCCTTCCTATAGAATCCCGGCATGGGCCCGTGCCCGGGGGAACCACTATGTCTGTTGCCGCCAGATTGCCTTTCGCTGCCTTCGCGCTGTCGCTGCTGGTCGCGTGCGGGTCACCCGCGCCGCAGCCCGCGGACGATCCCGCAGGCGAAGCGGAAGCCCGGGAACTGGGCCGGGATACGGACAAGACGGTGCTGGACGACATGATTCAGACCCAGGACCGGGCGCGTGACGTGGAAGGCGTGACCATGGACGCCAAGCGCGACCTCGACGAGGCGATCGACGCCCAGACGGGCGGTGCGGGCGACGAGTCGGGCGGCAACTAGCTCCGCGCCGCAACCGCGGCGGAGCGAGACCATGCAGCGCATCCCCGAACCCGAACTCATGGACGAGGCCGAGCAGGCACGCGCCTATGCGATGGCCGACTTCGCCGAGCCCAATGCACGCTTCGTCAACTATTTCGAGACGGAGTTCCCCGATCTGCAGACAGGCGCGGTGCTCGACCTGGGCTGCGGCCCGGGGGACATCGTGCTGCGCCTGGCTACTCGCCGTGCCGGACTCACCGTGCATGGCATTGATGGCTCGGCGGCGATGCTGCGGTTTGCCAGCGAGAGCCTGCACGAAGCGCCGGAACTCGGCGGTCGGGTGCAGTTCATCGAGGGACTGCTGCCAGGCGCCATGCTGCCGTTGCCGGGCTACGACGCCATCGTCAGCAACAGCCTGTTGCACCACCTGCACGATCCGGGCGTGTTCTGGCGCGCTGTGCGCGAGGCGGGCGTCCCGGGCGCAGCCGTACTGGTGATGGACCTGTTCCGGCCTCAATCACCGGCCGCGGCGCAGGCCATCGTCGACCAGTACGCCGCGACCGAACCCGACGTGTTGCGCCAGGATTTCCTCGCCTCGCTCTGTGCCGCCTTCGAGCCCGGAGAAGTTCGCGCGCAACTGCGTGAGCACGGCCTCGATGGCTTGAGCGTCAGGACGGTCTCCGACCGGCATCTGCTCATCTCGGGCCGACTGCCGCAGCGATGAGCGATTTCTCCGCGTTCGAGCGGCTCGCCCTGCCGATCGTCCGCGGGCTGGTCGCCCTGTGGGTGCGGCCATCGGTGCTGCCGGACGACGCGAAAGCGCGGCTCGGGACCGGCCGCGTTCCCGTGTACGCGCTCGAAAAACGCAGCGTGATCGATCTCGCGGTGCTCGAGTACGTCTGCCGCGAGCGAGGCTTGCCGGACCCGCACCTGCCGGTTGGCGCCAAGGCCGTGCTGCCCGATTCGCTGATCTTCCTGGAGCGTCGCACCGGTCTGTTCGGGCAGCGCATCGATCGTCGCATGCCCGAGGCGCTGCGCGCGCTGACGGCCGCGGCGGGCGAGGACATCACGTTCGACCCCGAGCTGATTCCGGTGAGCCTGTTCTGGGGCCGCGCCCCGGATCGTGAGCGGACGTGGTTCCGGCTGCTGATCGCCGAGGACTGGGACATCGGCGGGCGCTTCCGCAAGTTCCTCTCGCTGCTCATCAACGGCCGCAACCTGCTGGTGCTGTTCGGCGAGGTCATGCCGGTGCAGACCGCCATGTCGGAGACGCGCGGCATGCCGCGCGGCCCGCGCCGGATGTGGCGCCAGCTGCGCATGCAGTTCCGCAACCAGCGCGCGGCGACGATCGGCCCCGATCTCTCGCACCGGCGCACGATCGTGACCGAAGTGCTGCGCACGCAGGCCGTGCGCGATGCCGTGCGCCAGGACGCCCGCGACAAGAAGATGTCGCGCCGCGACGCACTGCAGGTCGCGCGCGGCTACGCCTATGAAGTTGCTGCCAACTACTCGCACGCGTTCGTCGTCTTCCTCTCCGGCCTGCTGGGCCGGCTCTGGAACCGGCTCTACGACGGCGTCGAACTCGCCAATTTCTCGAGCCTGCAGGACGTCGACGAGGGCAGCGA
>JBAVJR010000144.1:0-7161 GCA_049687855.1 Steroidobacteraceae bacterium
GGCCAGCTGCCGCGCTCCACCGTCGGGTACTCGTCCATCAGCGGCCGCATGTCGTAATGACCGCGCGCATGGCCGAGCGTGAAATACAGCACTTCGCCCGCGCCGACCTGCTTCAGGTACATGACGGGGCGCGGCTCGTCGCTGCTCCAGTCGCGCTCGGCAAAACCCCTGGCCTCGCCGTGCCAGCGCGTGTGCAGCAGCGTCTCGAAAGGCGGGTGCAGTTCCATCAGGTACAACTCGTCACTGGCATCGAATGGTTCGATGCCCGCCACCAGCGGATGCGACGGCCGCGTCACTTCGACGCGGTAGGGTGCGATCGGCGGATGCGCGATGAACTGGCTGCCGAGCGTTGCCATGAACGTGCGCGCATCGCGCGGCGCTTCCCAGCCCCGGCCTTTCACGTAGCGCAGGATCGAATTGGTGCCATGCAGTGCCAGCCAGCGCCTGCCCCCCGCGACGTAGTCACGCAGGCGTCGCGCCGTTGCCTCGCTGGGAACGATGTCGACCGTGTACGTGACCAGGAAGTCGCTCGCCTCGATCGCGGCGATGTCCGAATAATCTTCGGCGAGGCGGGTACGCACTCGCTCGTGCTCGCCCAGGAGGCCCAGCAGCCGCAACCGCGCGTAGTCGATGTCGTGGTACTTGCCGCCACAGACGAAATACGCGTCGATTGCTGCCTTGGCCATGGCGCTGACGTCAGTACCGCACGCCCTTCGTGTAGCCGTTGTCAGCCACGACGTTGGCGCCGGTCATGAGGCCCGAGGCCGGGCTCGCGAGGAAAGTGACGATGCGAGCAACTTCGTCGGGCGTGCCCATCCGGCCGCACGGGATCTGCCGCAAGGTCGCGTCGTAGAACTTCTGGTTGGTGCCCTTGATCAGTTCCCAGGCGCCGCCTTCGAAGTAGATCGGGCCGGGGCAGAGCGAATTCACGCGCACGCTGTCCTTGCCCACGAACTGCGAGAGCTGCTTGGAATAGGTGATCAGCGCGGCCTTCATGGCGTTGTAGGCCATGGGGGCGGCGAAGGTCTCGATCGCGTTGGTCGAGCTGATGATGACGACCGAGCCCTGTCCCGACTTCTTCAGGTGTGGCATCAGGGTTTCGCAGCCGCGCACGGTGTGCAGGACGTCGATCTCGAAGTTCTTCCACCAGTTCTTTTCGCTGTCCATGCCACCGCCGGCGCTGACGTTGGCGACGAAGACGTCGCAGCCGCCGAGGTCGGTCGCCGTCTTTTCGAGCCAGGCCTTGTAGGCGTCGCCATCACGCACGTTCACCGACGAGCCGATCACGTGGACGCCCCGCGCCTTCAGGGCAGCGGTCGTCTCGGTGATCTCGTCCTCGTTGCGCGCGCAGAAGCCGATGTCGGCGCCTTCGGCTGCAAGGTGTTCGACGATGGCGCGGCCGATGCCACGGGTGGCGCCGGTCACGATTGCCTTTTTTCCTCTCAGACCCAGATCCATGCGATGCCTCCAGGGGACACGTGGCCGGAGCCCGGGAGCCGGGCCGAGGCCGGATTATAGGCAGCCGACGGTCAGAATTAAACAGTCATGACTGTTTTTTTTGCCCGGCCGCTTAGCCCCGGGGCATCCGGCCGGACGGCTCACTGTACCGTCAGTGCGTTGTCGAGCAGGATCTCGGTGCCGTTGACGTAGCGCGACTCGTCGGAGGCGAGGTACACGACCAGGTTGGCGACGTCCTCGGGCTTGCCGAGGCCGGTCGGCGTCTGTTCCCAGTAAGACATCTCCATGCCGAGCGTCCTGGTCGCGTCACGCACCATCTGCGTATCGATGGCGCCGGCGTGGATGGAGTTGCAGCGCACGTTGTACTTGTTCATCTGGCAGTGCACCGCGATCGCCTTGGTCATCGAGCGCACCGCGCCCTTGGCCGCGCTGTAGGCGAAGTACACCGGGTAACCAAGATGCGACGCGACCGACGACATGTTGATGATCGAGCCGCCGCCGCTGGCTTTCATCGCAGGCATCGCGTGCTTGCAGCCGAGGAACACGCCCTCGGACATCACGGCGTTCTGGAAGCGGAATTCCTCCAGCGTGCAGGTCTCGGGTGTGGCGATCTTCACGACGCCCGCGTTGTTCACGAGGATGTGCAGGCCGCCGAACTCCTGCACGGTCGCGGCGATCACCTCCTGCCAGCGGGTTTCATCGCGCACGTCCTGCACCAGGAAGAGTGCGGCACCCGGGTGCTGCGAGTTGATCTCGGCGGCGACCTTGCGGCCTTCCGCCTCGTTGACGTCGGTGACGACGACCTTGGCGCCTTCGCGCGCCAGGCCGATGGCATCAGCCCTGCCCAGCCCGGCCGAACCGCCCGTCACGATCGCCACTTTTCCGTCCAGTCGTCCCATGTTCCTGCTCCCCGACGCATTGATGGTGGCACTGCCGCAGCGGCAGGCGCGGCCGAACTTATCAGTCAGCTCTGCCGGTTTCAATCATCTTTGACTTTTCCCGACAGCGCCGACATTCTGCACGGACCAAGAACGAGGATGGCCGACGACATGAAGCCCCGCCTGCGCGACGACTCGGACGCCAGCACCCCGGGACCGGCCGGCTGGCAGGCGCAGAAAAGCGCGTCGACCCGGCTGCAGATTGTCGAGTCCGCGCTGCGTTGCGTCGTCGACCTCGGCTACTCCTGCACGACCACGACGGTCATCGCCGAGAAGGCGGGGCTGTCGCGCGGCGCGATGCTGCACCACTTCCCGTCGAAGATCGACATCGTGCGTGCCGCGGTCGAGCACCTGCACTCCAAGCGCCTGAAGGCCTTCCGCAAGGCGATCGACAGGCTGCCGCGGGACGAAACGCGCGTGCGCCGTGCGCTCGAAGCGTACTTCGAGCACGTCAAGCATCCGATGTACGTCGCGTTTCTCGAGCTGTGGATCGCCTCGCGCACCGACCCGGAACTGCAGGCGATCCTGAAGCCGGCGCAGGAAGCGTTCGAGCGCGAGTGGTACAAGACGGCCGTCGACCTGTTCCCGGAGTGGGAGGGGTCGGGCGCCAACTTCGACATCGCGCTCGATCTGGTCCATTACGTCATGGACGGACTCGCGGTGAGCCTGCTTACCCATGACATCGGCGAGCACGAGCGCCGCATGGTGGGGTACCTCGAAGAACGCCTGCGAGAACTCGCGAGCAAGCCCGCGGCAGCCAGGCCCTGAGATTCGTTGCCTGCGTCAGCCCGCCGGTTTCGGCGGGGAGTGCGCCTTCAGGCTGGCGCTGATCTCGCGCTGGGTCGGATTGCGGCGCAGCGTCAGCCCGCCGTTCACCTGCAGCACCTGGCCGGTCATGAAGCACTCGTCGCCCGCGAGCCAGAGCGCCGCATCCGCGACGTCCTGCGTCGTGCCGATCCGGCCGAGCGGATACTCCTTCACGAACGCTTCCTCGAGGCCCGGCATCTTCACCTCGCGTTCGGTCATCGGCGTGGACGTGAGGCCGGGCGCGATCGAATTCACGCGCACACCGCCTGCCCCGAACTCGTTCGCGAAGCAGCGCACGAGCGCCTCGCCCGCAGCCTTGGTGCCGATGTACGCCGCGTGGTTGTTGAGTACCGCGTGCACGGATGCCGAAGAGATGTTGATCACCGATCCGCCGCCCGATTGCGCCATGCGGCCGACGCAGGCCTGCAGGAAGAAGTAGGGTCCCTTGAACTGCAGCGCAGACAGCCGGTCGAGCTGCTCTTCGGTCGTGTCGAGCAGCCTGGCCATCAGGCCCCAGCCCGTGCAGTTCACGGCGACGTCGATCTTGCCGAACGCTGCAACGGCTGCGTTTGCCAGCGCCTCGACGTCGGCTTTCTTCGTGATGTCGCAGGTGGCGTAGCAGCCGCCGATCTCGGTGGCGATTTCACGCAGCAGCCCCTCGTGCCGGCCGGCGACCATGACGCGGGCGCCTTCGCGCGCGAACGTCCGGGCCATCACCTGGCCCATGTTGTCGCGGCCCGCGGCGCCGAGGATGACGGCGCTCTTGCCTTCGAGTCTGCCCATGACAGTGAATCTCCGTTGACTAGCCGCGCAGCCGGCGCACGGGACGGTGACCGTCCCAGCCTTCCGCGCACTTGCGGACGTGCGCGTAGAAGCGGCGCAGGTCCTCGTTGGGTTCGTACAGTTCGAGCATGTGACCGAGCGCGGCGCTCACGTCGACCATCGCGAAATCGACCCCCGTCCTGGTGCGGGCCTCGAGCGCTATCGCCACGTCCTGTTCACGGTAGCGCTGCAGTTCGGCCGGGAGGTCCGCCACGAAACAGGCCACGTGATGCACGCCGGTTTCGTGCGGGGCGTAGAGGTCGCGTAAGGCGGAAGGCCCGTCATTGTGCTGCGTGATCAGCTCGACCATCAGTTCGCCGGCCTGGCCGTAGGCCGACGTGTGGTCGAATTCCGCGGGCGCGCCACGGTACAGGCTGCGCTCGAGCGGAATGTGTTCCATCAGGAAAAACGGGCCCCAGCCGAAATCGCGCGCGCAGCGCACCGCGGCGGCTTCCGGATCGGACACGTGGTAGGCGACCTGGACCGGCCGCAGCGCAGGCTTCACAGCCGGCGCACCGGCCTGGTTCCGTCCCAGCCCTGCGCGGCCTCGCGCACCATCGCGAAGAAGCCGTCGATCGCCGGGCCGTGCTCGATCAGCTCGATCATGCCGCCCGGGTGCTGGTCAGTCGCGACATAGGCAAAGCGGATGCCGTTGGCCGTCGATCCGAGTTGCACCGGTTCGATGCCGAGCGGACGGAGCCGGTCGAGGTCGTCCCGCACCGAACGCGTCATGACGCCGACGTGCTGCAGGCCGCCCTGCGCGCGATACGGGAAGTGCGAGTAGATCGACGGCGACTCGTTGAACTGCTGGATCAGCTCGACCTGCACCTCGCCCCACTGTGCGACGGCGACGGAGATGTCGGCATCGGTCGGCTGGCCGCGGTACAACGCCTCCGCGAACTTGATGTGGCTCATGACGTAGAACGGGCCGACGCCGACGTTGCCCGTCCAGTGCTCCATCGCACGGTCGAGGTCGGGCACGACGAAACCCAGTTGCATCACGGGACCGAAGCGCGGTGTCATCGCTGCATCCTCCGGGAATCAGCCGAGGCCGAGTTCCCTGACCAGCGCGTCGCGCAGGCGGAACTTCTGGATCTTGCTGCTCGACATGGGCCACTCGGTCACGAAGCGCACCTGCCGCGGCACCTTGAAGCTCGAGATCTCCTTGCGGCAGAAATCGATCAATTCCTTCTCGCTGGCCTTGCTGCCCGGCTTCAATTCGACGAACGCGGCGGGCACCTCGACATACTTCGCGTCGGGAATGCCGACGACCTGCGCGAGTTTCACGGCAGGATGCCGCCCGAGCAGGCCTTCGATTTCAGCGGCTGCGACGTTCTCTCCGCCGACCTTGAGCATGTCCTTGATGCGGCCGTGGAACATGATCGTGCCGTCGTCTTCGAGCGAGCCTATGTCGCCGGTGTGGAACCAGCCGTCCGCGTCGAGCGCCTGCGCCGTCTTTTCCGCGTCCTTGTAGTAACCCTCGAACAGGGAATAGCCGCGCACGAACACTTCGCCGCGCATGCCGTTCTTCACGTCCACGCCGGTCTCGGGGTTGACGATGCGGAGTTCCAGGCCGGGCAGCGGTCTGCCGAGGCGGGTGATGCGGCGCGCTTCGGTCTCGTCCCAGCCGCCCGTGCAGACCGTGCCCGCAGCCTCCGTCATGCCGAAGCTGCCCACCTGCAATGCCTGCGGCATGGCCGCCATGATCGGCTCCGCGACTCCCGGCGGCTGCACCGCGAAGTTGCTGTTCATGAGCTTCACCCGCGACAGGTCGGCGTGGTGGAAGTCCGGATGGTACACGAGCCCCTGCATGATCGTGACGAAGCTCGGATACAGGGCGGTGACCTTGTACTTCTCGAGCATCGCGAGCGCGACGCCTGCATCGAAGTACCCCATCGTGAGGTACGTGCCGCCGACGTCGAAGATCGCAAGCATCGGCAACACGGCAGCAATGTGGAACATCGGCAGCGGCGACCACATGCGGTCGTCCTGCGTCAGCCGGTAGCGGTGGCGCCCGAGCGCGATGCTGTTGCGGACCATGGCCTCGTGCGTGATCAGGCAGCCTTTCGGGTTGGCCGTGGTGCCCGACGTGTAGAGCATCAGTCCCACGTCGCGCACCCGCACGCGCAGGCGCGCGCGATGCACGTCCATCTCGTTGCCGGCCATGGCCGCGGCGTCGAAGTCCGCCTCGGTCAGGTAACCCTTCGCCCTGGTCTTGCCGAGCAACACGATGTTGCGCAATTTCGGCGCACCCGACACCTTGAGCTTGCGCGGGTCGCGGCTGCGCGGGAGCTCCTTGAACGCGCCGTTCAATCGTTCGACGAAATTGACGGAATCGGCCACTGCATCCGTCGTGACGACGGTGACCAGGTCGCCGTTCTCGATGACATAGGCGAGTTCGCCGGACTTGTAGCGGGCATTGATCGGCACGATCACGCCACCGCAGAACGCGATCGCGAAGAACGTTTCGACGAATTCCGCGCAGGTGTGCATGAGCACGCCGACATGGTCGCGCGGCCGAACGCCGAGCGCCTGCAACGCACGCGCGCGGCGCAGCGCGCCGTCGGCCAGTTGCCGGTAGGTGAGGGTGCGATCCGGGAACACGAGCGCGAGTGAATGCGGATGACGATCGGCCGCGGTGAGCAACAGGTCGCCGATGGTCGTGACGCTGATGCGCGCGAGCGCGAGATTCTCCGGCGGCAACGGCGCAATGCCCGGGGGCTTGCGGCGGGACTTGACCGGTCGCTGCGCCTTGGCTGCCGCTGCCTTGGGGCGACGGCTCACTGGCTTGCCTGAACGCGTGGGTGCTTTGGCCATACGGGTGGTCTCCTGGTGGCCGGAGGTTAGCATCGCCCGATTCAGAAAAAAACAAGCAGTCCTGTTTCTTTTTGACCGGAGCCGCCCTAGAGTCCCTACGCTACGCTGAACCTTTGGATTGACGGGGGAATCCGCATGAAACTCGGACCTACGCTCGAAGAACGCGTCCGCCACCTCGAGGACCGGGTGGCCATCGGCGAACTGATCGCCCGTTACTGCCTCGTCATGGACAACCGCGACGTCGACGCGATCGAGTCGCTGTTCACGCCGGATGCGCGGGTCTGGTCCGCCGACGGGGTCATGGACGCGCGTGGACGGC
>JBAVJR010000145.1:0-2348 GCA_049687855.1 Steroidobacteraceae bacterium
CAAGGTTACCGCGGGTTCGGTTGCAAGGGCACGCGGATCCACTTGCAGTGGCAGCTGGCCTGCCTGCAGCAGGTGCGCCGCATCGGCGTGCCCGGCCGCCGCTGCTCTTGCGAGCCAGGTCCGTGCCGCCGATTCGTCGGCGGGCGAGTCGTGCGCTGCAAGCGCTGCCAGGGCAAAGACCGCGCGTGGCTCGCCTTTGGCTGCCGCGGCCTCGAAGAGAGCCCGTGCACGTTGTGCATCCTCGCCGACACCGAGGCCGGCCAGGTACAGGGTGCCCAGCAGGTATTGCGCGCGTGGATCACCGGCCAGCGGGTCTGTGGCGAGACGCCCGGCCGCATCCGCGAACTGCTTGAGACGCAGCGCGCTCTTGGCCGGCTCGAGCGTGTCCGGCGCCGCGAACTTCGATGGAGCCGCGGCGACGGCCTGCGCTGCGCCGAGCGCACCGATGAGCAGCGTGACCAGCACGGTCGCGCCAGCGGCTGCAGAGTCACGCCGTCCCATACTTCGTCTCGACGTGAATGCCGACTCGCCGCAGGAAATCGGAGGGCAGGATGCCGCCGGCGCTGACGATCACCGCGTCGTTTGGAAGAATCAAGTGACCTTCCTTCCCGCGCAACAGGATTCGCTCCTTCTCAATGCGCTCGACGTGCGAGTTCAGCAGCACGTGCAACTGTCCGGCGCGTTCGGCAGCGGCGATCCGTTCGCGGTTACGGGGCTTGGCGCGCGCGAAAGCATCGCCACGATACGAGAGCGTGACCTGGCCGCCGGCTTCCGCAACGCTGGCAGCCGCCTCCAGGGCGCTGTCGCCGCCACCCACGACCAGGACGCGCTGTCCGCGGTACTGCTCCGGGTCGAGCAACCGGTAGACAACTTTGGGCAGGTCCTCGCCTGGCACGTCGAGCTTGCGCGGCGTGCCGCGCCGGCCGATCGCCAGCAGTACCTTCGCGGCCCGGTACTCCGCAAGTGAAGTGCGAATGATGAAGCCTCGCGCACCGTCGCGATCGACGCTCTCGACGCGCTCCCGGTACCGCATGTTGCCGGCCACGCCGGTCTTGCGTTCGATGTCCTGCCAGAACGCCAGCAACTCTTCCTTGGAGGTCTGGCGGAAGCTGACTTTGCCTACCAATGGAATTTCCGCCGGCTGGGTCATCACGAGCTTGGCTCGCGGATACTGGAAGACGCAGCCTCCGAGGCTCTCCTGTTCGATCGTCACGAATTGCATCTCGTGCGACTTGGCGGCGAGACTGGCCGAGAACCCGGCCGGACCTGCACCGACGATCACGAGATCGAGTTGCCCCGGGATGTCGGTACGCCGTTTGCGCTGGATCGCGTCAACCGCCTGCTTGCCTTGCGCCAGCGCATTGCGAATGAGTCCCATGCCTCCCAGCTCCCCGGCGACGAACAGCCCCGGCACGGTCGACTCGAACTCCGCACTGAGCAATGGAATCTCCACGCCGCGACGTTCCGTGCCGAAGACGAGCGTGATCGCGTCTGCAGGACACGCAGTCCGGCAAGCTCCGTGCCCGATGCAATCCGTCGGACCCACCAGGTGCGCCTTGCCGCCGATCAGCCCGAGTACATGGTGCTCGGGTTGCTCCGGACACGCCTTTACGCACGATCCGCACCCGATGCAGCGGACGGGATCGATGACGGGATGCAGGGAAGAGGGATCGACCAGACCGGCGGCTTGCGATTGTTCGCGCGTGGCCCGGCTTGCATTCTCGTGCCGTTGGCGCCGGAAGAGGTACCAGCCCCAGATCAGTACGAGCGGTAGCAGATAAACGACGAGCAATGACATTGACTGGTGAACAGTACGTGCACTAACTGACGGGAATCACAGGAAAATAGCGCGTAGAGCGAGACTCGCATCCCGCTCGCCCCCGGGGTGTCGACTGCGTCACGAATACACCAACTGATCACCGGCCTTGGTGTCGCCAGCCGGTGTGCCTCGTTATGGTGACCTCATCCGGTCGACCGTGACCGGGGGAGACGACCATGAACAAGAAGGGTGTCGCGCTTGTCGCGCTGGCGGGCTTTGGACTCGGAATGCTCGCCGGCAAGGGACTTGCCGCATTCGGAGCTGAGCGCGCGGCGGATGCCAATGAGCCAGCCGCCGCAATGGTGTCGCTGCCGGCTGGCCATCCGCGCGTTACGGAACGCGGCCTCGGCGACGCCGTGGTGACGACACTGCAGATGCGCGTCGCGCCCGCAGCGAATGCGTCGGCGATGATACCCGGCGCTGTGTCACACGCCGGATCGCCGGACCTGATCGCGCAGGCGGACGACCTGCGACGCCAGCGAAAATTCAAGGAAGCCGCCGAGGCCTACCGTCGCGCCGCCGCCGCGGG
>JBAVJR010000146.1:0-14301 GCA_049687855.1 Steroidobacteraceae bacterium
GCGTGCGACGCGAGCCTTGTCCTGCCTGGAGCAGGAGATGAACATACCGGCCAATGGTTCGCCCCACTGTCTGCCGAGACGCTGACACAGGCCCGTGGCGCCGCCCTGCTCCTGCTGCGGCGCAAAACCGCGTCGGCAAGGGGCCATGCAGTGCGGCAACGCCACGAGAGCCATCGCCCGTGATAGCGTCCCGGGAACCTCCAGGAACCGCAACCGGCACCCAATCCTCGACCAGGCACAGCAGGACCATGAATCCATGACAAATCTGGATCTCGCCTTCGTCCGCTCGCAGTTTCCCGCTTTTGCCGAGCCCAGCCTCGCAGGATTCGCGCACTTCGAAAATGCGGGCGGTTCGTTCGCTTGCGGGCAGGTGATCACTGCACTGAATCGCTTCTATCGCGAGACAAGAGTGCAGCCGTATTACGCGTTTGCGCCTTCGGCCCGTGCCGGGGCGGAAATGGACCGCGCCAGGGAGCGCATGGCTGCATGGCTCAACGTGGCCACGGACGAACTGCATTTCGGTCCGTCGACGTCGCAGAACACGTACGTGCTCGCGCAGGCGTTTCGCCGTCATCTGCAGCGCGGCGACGAAGTGATCGTCACGAACCAGGATCACGAAGCGAACATCGGCGCATGGAGCCGGCTGCAGGACGATGGCATCGTCGTGCGCACGTGGCAGGTCGACGCAGCCGGCGAGTTGCGCGTCGCCGATCTCGCAGCGCTGCTCGGCAAGCGCACGCGCGTCGTCGCCTTCACGCACTGCTCGAACCTCGTCGGCACGATCCACCCCGTGCGGGAGATCACCGATCTCGTGCATCGCGCCGGCGCGCTGGCGGTCGCGGACGGGGTGTCGTTCTGCCCGCACGGACTGCCGGACGTCGCCGCGCTCGGCGCGGACATCTACCTGTTCTCGCTCTACAAGGTGTATGGCCCGCATCTTGGCGCGATGTACGTGCGGGCAGGGCTCGCCGCGGAGCTGCCGTCGCAGGCGCACTTCTTCAAGGGCGACGCGCTTGCGGGACGCTTCACGCCGGCGGGGCCCGATCACGCGCAGGTCGCGGCGGTGAACGGCGTGGTCGACTACATGGAGGCCGTCGCCGCCCGCCACGGTCACGCGACTCAACCCGTGCCGGTGCGGGCTGCCGCAGTCCGGCAGTTGTTTCGCGACCAGGAGACCCGGCTGTTGCAGCCCCTGCTCGATTTCCTCGTCAGCCGCGACCAGGTCCGCCTGCTCGGCTCGGTTGACGCAGCCGCACGCGCGCCGACCGTTGCCTTCAGGGTGACGGGCACGGCGTCAGCGACGATTGCCACGCGGCTCGCGGAACTCGGCATCGGCGTCGGCGTGGGAAATTTCTATGCCTATCGCCTGCTGCAGGCACTGGGCATCGACACGACCGATGGCCTGGTGCGCGCCTCGTTCGTGCACTACACCTCGCCGGATGACGTCGCTCGCCTGATCGCGGCACTGCGGCCGCTGCTGCAGTGACCGGACGCCCCTGCCGTGATCGCCCGGACATGACGAGCCTCACTGCCAGCGTTGCGGGGCGACCCTTCTTGCTCGCGCTGCTCATCGCGGCCGCACAAACGGGCCCCGCGCACGCGGACGCGCGGGTGATCGTGGGACCAACACCGATCCCCGACGGCGAAGCGGCCGCCGCCCGCGACATCACGGTGATGAACGAGAAGCTCGCGTTCGCGCTCGCCGTCGCAAGCCCGGTCCCGTATGGCGTGCCGCGCGGCGCGATCATCGACGTCGGACCCGTCGTGGGCGGCAAGCCAGCACGCGACCGTGTCGTCTTCGCCGACTTCATCCCGAACAACTGGTCTGGGTGGCCGAACACCTACCAGAAAGTCGACATCGTCGAACGCGGTCCGCAGCAGGTCGTCGTCAAGGCGATACGCGACTGGGGCAGGGTCACGATCGCAACCACGTACACGCTGCGGTCGAACGCCGACCGGATCGAGATGCAGACCGTCATGACCAATGGCGGCGACGCGCCGCTGGCCGACCTGTTGTCGGGCCAGACACTGTGGCCCAGCGCCGGCTATTTCTTCCCCGTCCCCGGTCTCGGCGATCTGAAGGAAGGCAAGTCGGCCGCAGCGCTGGCCGACCGCGCCGTCGCTTACGACGAAGACTGGAGTATCACGCTGCATGCGCCGTACATGAACTTCGTCGGCTCGAACTCAATGGACTTGTTCCTGCAGCACACGCTGCAGCCCGGCGAGTCACGCACGTTCGACGCATGGCTGCAGGTCGGTCCGCGCGGCGACATGGGTCCGGTCGTTGCCGCCGAGATCGAACGTGGCCACTTGCCGGCGGGCACGCTGCGCGGCTCCGTCAAGGCTCGCGATGGCAAGCCAGTGCGCGAGCCAGTCGTGGTCATCGCGAAGCAAGGCACGCCGTACGCGTGGAGCTTCGGTCACGACGGCCGTTACGAAGTGCGGTTACCGGCCGGCGACTACAAGGTCTACGCGACGGGCAAAGGATATTCGCAGGGCAAACCGGTGCCAGTGAAGATCACCGCGGACGCCGTGATGACGGCGGATTTCGGCGACGTCGAGCCGCCGGGCCGGGTCGACTTCACCGTCGTCGATGCACGCAGCGCGCAACCGCTCGACGCACGCATCGGCATCACCGCGGGCCAGCGGCAGCTGGTCGAATTCCTGGGCCGCAACACGTTCTTCACCGAGCTGGACCGCAAGGGCCGGCTGCAGGCCTCGATGGCGCCCGGCAGTTACAGCTTCACCGTCTCGTCGGGGGGCGGCGTCCTCGGCCCGAACCAGGCGGTGACGCTCGACGTGCGCCCGGGCCGGACCGCGACGGCGAGGGTGGCGCTCACGCGGCTGTTCGATCCGCCCGCGAGCGGCTGGTATTCGGCTGATCTGCACCACCACGCCGACCAGGCGGAGGGCGTCACGCCACCCGAGTACCTCGCCCGTTCGCAGCTGGCCGCCGGGCTAGATCTGCT
Organism: Steroidobacteraceae bacterium; assembly: GCA_049687855.1. GTDB lineage: Bacteria > Pseudomonadota > Gammaproteobacteria > Steroidobacterales > Steroidobacteraceae > RPQJ01. The sequence goes on from JBAVJR010000146.1 coordinate 2,970, forward strand.
GTTCGTCAGCGATCACGATTCCACTGCGAACCATGCGCCGCTGCAGCAGATCGCCGATGCGCGCGGCGTGCCGTTCATCCCTTCGCTCGAGCTGTCGCCGTCGTGGGGTCACTTCAACGCGTGGCCGCTGACGCCGAGCCAGAAGCTCGGCATCGACACGGCCACCGCGACCATCGACGAGGTCCTGGGTGAGGCACGCCGCCAGGGCGCGATCGTCGTGCAGTCGAACCATCCTTTCATTCCCTATGGCTACCTCGCGAGCCTCGGCGCGGGACTCGTGCCGGGCGGCTTCAACCCCGCTTTCGATCTGGCCGAGATCAATTCGGACGAGCCGTACGACACCGAAGTGATGCAGGCGCTCGGGCTCTTCTGGAGCGCCGGCCATCGCTACTACCTGGCGGGCGGCACCGACGTGCACGACGTCTGGAACCACGAGTCGGGACGCATCCGCACGTTCGCTCACGTCGACGGTCCGCTCACGCCGGCGTCGTATGCGCAGGCCGTGAAGAGCGGCCGTGCCTACGTCACCTACGGCCCCTTGATCGAACCGGCCGTGATGTTCGGCAGCGAACTGAAGGTGAAGCCGGGCGTGCCCTTCCCGCTCGCGTTCGGGCTGCAATCGGCGACCGGGCTGAAGCAGGCCAGGTTGATCGGCGCGGGCACCGTGGCCTACACGCAGACCTTCAGCGACGGGCCGCGCGCAGCGCGCGTCGAGTTCAGCCCGACCGCGACGGGACACACGTGGTATTCGCTCGAGGTCGAGGACGTCGCGGGACGGAAGGCCTACTCGAACCCGATCTGGATCGACGCGGTCGAATTGCCGCAGTTGCCCGCCCGGCCCTGAAACGCCGGGCGCGGAACGGAGTACCCTGTGCGCGCACCCCGGCGGCAGGAGCCGGGTGCTCCACAGCAAACAAGCAAGGGGGATTACCGATGTTCACACGCATGATAGCCACGGCCGCGCTTGCGCTCTGCACGGTTGCCGGCACCGCGTCCGCAATGGAATGGAACGCGGAGCAGCAGGAGGTCTGGAAGGTCGAACAGCAGCAATGGAAGATGTCGGCGGCGGAAGACATGAGCTGGATCGACACCATGCTTCATCCGGACATGACGTTCTGGGAAGCGGGCGCGCCGATGCCTCGCAACAAGGCATCGCTCAAGCACTGGAGCCGGTTCGATGCCGAGAACGCTACGGCCCTCGAACAGGAACTGTTTCCAATCTCGGTGACCATCACCGGCAACATTGCGGTGGTGCAGTACCACTACATGATCGCCCGCGAGGACTACAAGAAGGAACGGGAGAGGGTCACCGGTCATTACACGGATGTGCTGGTCAAGCAAGACGGCCGCTGGCTGTTCCTGACCTGGGCAGGCGGAGACGATCCGAAGAAGTGACGCCCCTGTTCTGCAGGTTGGCGTGAACGGTCGCGCCCCCAACCCCGGCCCGTGTTTGCCGGGGGGGGTCGGCGCGATCCCCACGCCCTGCCACGCTGCCTCAGGCCGCAGCCGGCGCCCGCTGCTTCAGCGTGAGCGAGACGAACGCCATCGCCATCACGCAGCAGAAGATCATGGTCGCGAACACGCCGCCCCAGCCCCAGTGGTCGGCAATCCAGCCGACGCCCGTGCCCGCGATGGCCGAGCCGAAGGCGTAACCGAAGAAGCCCGTAAAGCCCGCCGCCGTGCCCGCCGCCTTCTTCGGCACGAGCTCGAGCGCGTGCAGGCCGATCATCATGATCGGGCCGTAGACGAAGAAGCCGATGACGATCAGCGAGGCCATGTCGATCCACAGCGGCCCGGTACGGTTCAATCCGTACACGACCAGGCCCAGCAGCGTGAGCCCCATGAACAGGATGGTCGCCGGACCGCGGCGCCCGCCGAAGATGCGGTCCGACGCCCAGCCACACAGGAGCGTGCCGGGAATCGCCGCGTACTCGAACATGAACCAGGCTGCGCTCGACTGGTGGAACGAAAAGCCTTTCGCCGTCTCGAGGTAGGTCGGGATCCAGTTCTGCACGCCGTAACGCACGAAGTACACGAATGCGTTTGCTGCGGCGATGGCCCAGAGCAGGCGGTTGTTGAGCACGTGGGAGAAGAAGATCTCGCGGAAGCCCAGCGTGCGCTCGGAATGCTCCGAGTAATTCGGCGGCATGTCGTTGCGGTACACCTCGACGGGCGGCAAGCCACAGGTCTGCGGTGAATCGCGCAACAGCACGTAAACGAGCACGGCAATCGCGGCCGCCACCAGCGCGTTGAAATAAAACTTGGCGCCCCAGTCACCGAACAAGCCGACGCCTGCGACGGCCAGCGCCGCGACCAGGCCACCGCCGATGTTGTGTGCGGTGTTCCACAACGACACCACGCGTCCGCGCTCTTTGGCACTGAACCAGTGCACCATGGTCTTGCCGCAGGGCGGCCAACCCATGCCGTTGAACCAGCCGTTCAGGGCCTGCAACAGGATGATGAGCGTCAGCGACGCGTAGATGCCCTTGAAGAGGCCGAACGAAGCCGTCACGGCGGCCGAGAGCAGCAAGCCGAGCGGCATGAACCAGCGGGGATTGCTGCGGTCGGACACCGAGCCCATCAGGAACTTCGAGACGCCGTAGGCGATCGACAGCGCGGTCATGGCCGTGCCCAGCTGCGCCTTGGTGTAGCCCGGGTATTCACGCAGGATGTCGGGGATCGCCAGCGACAGGTTCATGCGCACCAGGTAGTACGCGGCGTAACCCACGAAGATCGCGAAGAAGACCTGCCTGCGCAGGCGCTTGTATTCGGCGTCCGTCCGGTCAAGCGGAAGAGCGTTCAAGCGGGGCCCCCTGCAGTCGAATCGTCCGGGGCCTGCACGGCCGCCTTGGTGTTCTGCATGCGTCCGCTATAGTACCGGTCGTCGGGCCCACCGGGCCCGTTCTCGCAGCGCCGGTCCCGTGTCCCGAACCAGAGGCCAGAATCCCCGATGAAGACGACGCAACGACTGCTGGCGAGCGGCCTGCTGGCGCTCAGTCTTGCTGTGACGACGATCGCTGCAGCCGACGAGGCACCGAGCCGGACAGGCGTCGACGCGCCGGAACTGGCCGCGCTCGGCCAATACGCCGTGGGCGTGCGGTCAGTCACGCTGGTAGACCGCGACCAGCTCGACCTCAGCACCATCGATCCGCAGACCGGCATCCCGGCAGTGCGCGATCGCAGCCTCAAAGTCGAAATCTGGTATCCGGCCAAGGCCGCGGCAGGGGCGGCGCCTGTCACTTACGAAGACGCGATGGAGTCCGAGCCGCCCGCCCCACCCGCGAAGTTCAGGATCCAGGGCCTTGCGCTGCGCGATGCGAAGCCCGACGGCGGCCGCTATCCGCTGGTGATCGTGGCGCACGGCTACGGGAACGTGCCGATCGCAATGAGCTGGCTCACGGAGAACCTCGCGTCCAAGGGCTACGTGGTCGCCGCGATCCGGCACGAAGACATGTACCTGAACCCGGCCGGGTTTCCGCAAGCTACGCTGCGCCGCCCGCTCGACATCGCGTTCGTCGCGCGGGAATTGCAGGGTTCGCTCGGCAAGTCCGGCGAAGTCGATCCCGCACGCACTGCGCTGATCGGCTACTCGATGGGGGGCTACGGCGTCCTGGCCGCCGGTGGCGCCACGCTCGACCCCGCGGGCGGCCTCGTCACTCGCGTTCCGGGTGGACTCCTCGCGCCGTACGCACGTGGCGGTGCACTGAGCGCTGCGCTCGTCGCCCCGGCCGTGAAGGCAATCGTCGCCTTCGCACCGGCGGGCGGCGCGTTCGGCGCATTCGGCGCTGCGGGTATCGCAGGCATCAAGTCGCCGCTGCTGCTGATCTCGGGCGACCACGACCTCACCGTCGATTACACGAGCGGCGCGCGCGCGTACTTCGACCAGGCGATCAACTCGAATCGTTACCTGCTCACGTTCCTGGGCGGCGGTCACGCAGTCGGCCTCGGCCCGGCGCCGCCCGAGATGCGGACGGACCTGTGGAACCATGACTGGTTCGAGGATTCGGTATGGCGCAAGGACCGCCTGATCAGCGTCAGCCTGCACTTCGTCACGGCATTCCTCGACCGGTACGTGAAGGACGACGCCAGCCGCAGCGCCTACATCGATGGCCTGGTCGTGGAGTCGAGCGCTGGCAAATGGGACGCACCCCAGGGGACTCCGTGGAGCGCCCGCAGTCCGGGCGGCGACGTCACGCTGTGGAAAGGCTTCCAGCGCAGGCACGCCACCGGACTCAGCCTGATGCATGCGGAGGCGAACTCGACGCCGCAGTGACGGCCGGCGCCCCGCCCCGGCGAATGTGTGCCTAGGCAACCCTCCCGCATGCAGAATGCGGGATACGAGAACAAGGAAATCCCGGTCAACGCGTTGGCGTCGTCCGGGCATGATCAAGCATGCAAGGGGGACTCCAGATGCGCATCTGGTTGATTGCGATGGTCGTTCTGTCCGTCATTGCCGGCCTGGCGACACCTGCTGCCCGCGCGGCGGAACCTGCCAAGGCAGCGGCCACCGCCAAGCCTGCGGAAGTTCCGGCGTGGCTCGAAGCGAAAATCGGCGGCCTGACCAGGGAGCAGCGCGAGTTCCTGCTCTCTGAGGACGCGGACGGTTTCGCCGGTTCCCACAAGAAGTTGCTGCAACGGCTCGAAACGAAATCACCCGCGGAGATCGCGGCCTACGTCGATGGCATGATGTCCGTCGCCAAGGCGCAGAAGTTCAACCCGGCGACGGACATGGCGGCAATCCCGCTGAACACCGAGGCAACGGAGTTCAATCTCTGGAAGCTGCGCCGTCCCGAGAGCTTCAGTCCCAGGCGCGAGCCGGGACCGATTTCGCTGAACTACTACGCCAGCGGCCGCCCTGCCATTCGCACGTTCGCCAACGCACCGGTCGCGATCTACCCCGAGGACCTGGTGGCGGGCAAGGTCGACGTCGCGATCGTCGGCGCGCCGCTCGACATGGGTTCGTACTACCGCGGACAGCGCTTCGGGCCGATGGCGATGCGCAACGAGTACGGCGCGGGCGGCATCGACATGAACACGATGGTCAACCCCTCGAAGGAACTGAACATCGTCGACTACGGCGACATCGCCATCGACAACATGAGCACGGAGCGCACGGTGCACCACGTGCGGGAGCGCATCGCCGAGATCGCGAAGACCGGTGCGCTGCCGTTCATCGTCGGCGGCGACCACAGCCTCGAGTACCCGAACATCGCCGGCCTCGCGGACGTGCACGGCAAGGGCAGTTTCGGCGTGGTGCATTTCGACTCGCACTTCGATGCCGGCAAGGACCAGCCGCATTTCATCACGCACGGCGCGCCCGTCTATCGGGCGGTGAAAGAGGGGCACGTGCAGGCGAAGAACTTCATCCAGGTGGGGCTGCGCGGCCCCTGGCCGGGACCGGAAGGTTTCGAATGGATGCGCAACAACGGCATGCGTTATCACACGATGGCCGAGGTCGAGAAGCGCGGCTGGGACGCCGTCATGAAACGTGCGCTGGCGGAGGCGCGCGAGGGCGGCAGGAAGATCTATATCTCCTTTGACGTCGACGTGCTCGACCCGGCGTTCATGCCGGGCACCGGCACGCCCGTGCCGGGCGGCCTGACGATGCGCGAGGCCATGCCGATGGTGCGCCGGCTCTGCGCGGAAAACGACCTGGTGGGGTTCGAGATCGTCGAACTCGACCCGATGCTCGACAACACCTACCGCTCCGCGCTCAACGCCAATTTCATCATGCATGCGTGCCTGACCGGCGTCGCCGTGCGCCGGAAGGGCATCACGGATCCCGGCTTCCTCGCCGAGCTGACCACGGAGCACATGCAGCCGGAGGCCGGCGTCAAGGGCGAGAAGGAAGGCAAGAGCGAGAAGGTCGACCCCGATTACGCCACCGGCCGCAAACCCGGGAACTGACGCGCCCCGCAGCATGGCGAGCGATCCGTCCGGCATGCCGCGATCCGCGCTCCTGCGCATCGTGCGCGAACCGCTGTTCGCCTTTGTCGTCATCGGCGGCGCCCTGTTCCTCGCCCACGCGGCGATGCGGTCGCGCGAGCCGGAGCCGGTCATCTTGCGGGCCCCGGCACGCGCCGAATTGATCGCCAGTTTCGAGACCCTGAGGGGGCGCAAGGCGACGGCAGACGACATCGCGCGGCTCGAGCGTGACTACGTCGCCGAGGAATTGCTGTTCCGGGAAGCGCTCGAGAACGGGCTGCATTTTTCGGACCCTGCGGTCCGCAGCAGACTCGTCGAGGAGATGCGGTTTCGGATCACGGGCCCGCTGCCGGACCCGACCGACGAGCAGCTGGTCAATTACTACTCGGAGAACCTCGACCGCTACCGGTCCGAGCCGGCCGTCACGTTGCGCCAGGTCTACTTCGCACAGCGGCCCGCGGACCCGTCGGCAATCCTCGCGCAACTGCGACTGGGCCAGCCGGTCAACGGTGAGCCGTTCCGGCACGGTTCCGAATTCCCACGGTACGGCCACAGCATGCTCCGCGGCATGTTCGGCCAGCCGATCGTCGCGGCCTTGTCCGTCGCGCCGCTGGGACAATGGATCGGGCCGCTCGAGTCCCCGTACGGCTGGCATTACCTGCAAGCCACCGAGCGCCTGCCCGCAGCTCTGCTGCCGTTCGACGCCGTGCGCCAGCAGGTCGAGAACGACTTCCTGGTCGCGCTGATCGATGCAGCCGTCGATCGGCACGTGGACGAACTGCGACAGCGCCACGCGGTGCGCATCGAACGCTGACTGTCGAGCGGACGGACGGTCACCCCCGCAGTCGCCGGCCCTCCGGATCGTAAAGCGGCTGCAGCCGCACGGTAGCTGCGCACAGGTTGCCGAGGATGTCGATCTCGAAACGCTCGCCGTCCCGTGCGAGCGTTGCCGGCACGTAGCCCGCCGCGAGACTGCGCTCGACGCAGTGCCCGTACGCACCCGACGTGACGTAGCCGACGGCCTTGCCGTCTTTCATGATCGATTCATACCCGACGACGTCGGCATCCCGGGCCCCGACTTCCATGACGACGAAGCGACGCTGCGGTCCGTTGTCGCGTTCGGCCAGCGCGGCAGCGCGTCCGATGAAATCGGTCTTGCCGAAATCGACGAAGCGATCGAGCCCGGTCTCGCCCGGCGTGTAGTCGGGCCGGAAGTCCTTGTTGAACGAACCGTAGTTCTTTTCGAGGCGCAGCGAGGACAAGGCGCGCCCGCCGAACAGCGCCAGGCCCGAGCCCTGCCCCGCCTCGCGCAGGTCGTCGTACAGCGATGCGAAGTAATCCGGCGTGGTCCAGATTTCGTAGCCGAGTTCGCCGGTGAAGCCGGCACGCGTCACGATCGACGGCGCGTAACCGACCGCGGTCTCGGTGACGTCGAAGAACCTGAAGGCGGCGGGCGCAAGATCCCTGCGCACCAGTCGCTGCAGGATCTCGCGCGAGTTCGGCCCGGCGAGCGAGAACCCGCACAGAGTCGACGCGACCGAGCGCACGCAGACGTCGGCCGGGGGCTCGCAGGCCCAGAACCAGCGCAGGTGGAATTCTTCGGCAAAACCCGAGCCGACGATGAAATAACGGTCCTCGGCCAGGCACGCGATCGACAGGTCGCCCACGATGCGGCCCGCGGGATTCAGCATCGGCGCTAGCCCGAGGCGTCCGGGCCGGGGGATGCGGCAGGCAAAGACCCTGTCGAGCCACGCACGGGCACTGCGGCCCGTGACTTCGTACTTGCCGTAGTTGCTTGTTTCATAAAGTCCAGCCGTGCGGCGGACCGCGCGACACTCCTCGCGCACGAACGGAAACGCTTCGGAGCGCCGGTATGTCGGCGTCTCGGTCGGCGGCGTGCCGTCGGGGGCGAACCACAACGCGTGCTCGAGGCCGAAGTTCGCGCCCATCACGGCACCCGACGCGAGCAGCTTGTCGTAGATCGGCGAACGACGCACCGGTCGGGCCGCCGGCAGTTCCTCGTTGGGATACGCCAGGCGGAAGCGGCGACCGTAATTCTCCGGCACCTTGATCGACGTGTACTTCGGCGTGGCGAAGCGCCCGAAGCGCGCCACGTCCATCGAGAGGATGTCCTGGCCCGGATCGCCCTCCGTCATCCAGCGCGACAGCACGAGGCCGATGCCGCCGCCCTGGCTGAATCCCGCCATCACGGCGCAGGCCACCCAGTAGTTGCGCAGCCCACGCACCGGTCCGACCAGCGGGTTGCCATCGGGCGCAAACGTGAAGGGGCCGTTGATCGCCTTGCGGATACCTGCACGGCCGAGCGCCGGGAAATGCTCGAAGCCGACCTCGAAGTACGGTGCCAGCCGCTCGAACTCGTCAGGCAGCAACTGCATGGAAAAGTCGTCCGGCGTCTTCACGGGCGACCAGACCTTGCCGTGCGGCTCGTAGGTGCCGATCAGCGCACCGCCGCGCTCCTGCCGCATGTAGATCTCACCGGCGTAGTCGGTCGTGTTGACGATCTCCTGCGCGCGGCCCTTGAGTTCGGGGATGTCCTCGGTCAGCAGGTAGTGGTGCTCCATGGCGAGCACCGGCAATTCGATGCCGGCCAGCTGCCCCACTTCGCGTGCCCAGAGCCCCGCGCAATTGACCACGTGCTCGGTGTGCACCGTGCCCTTGTCGGTGACGACGTCCCACGTGCCGTCGGCGCGGGGATTCAGCTCGAGCACGCGCGTGAAGCGCTCGACCGACGCGCCGAGCTTGCGCGCTGCCTTGACGTACGCGTGCGTCGTGCCAGACGGATCGCAGTGCCCGCCGTCCGCGCGCCACAATGCGCCGATGAAGTGCTGCTTGTCGATCAGCGGGTTCAGCCCGACCGCTTCATCGAGCGTGATCATCTCGGTTTCCATGCCGAGGTAGCGTGCGCGCGAACAGATCAACTTGAGGCTGTCGAGCTCGCCCCGGGTCGCGGCGAGCATCAGGCCGCCGTTGGGGTGCAGGCCGCAGGACTGGCCGGAGAGCTCCTCGATCTCGCGGTAGAGGTCGATGGTGTACTTCTGCAGCTTCGAGATGTTCGCCTCGCCGTTGAAGGTGTGCATGCCGCCGGCCGCGTGCCAGGTCGAGCCGGAAGTGAGCTCGCTCTTCTCCAGCAGCAGCACGTCGGTCCAGCCGGCCCGGGCGAGGTGGTACAGGACGCTGGCGCCAACGACGCCGCCGCCGACGATGACAGCCCTGGCAGTAGCCTTCATGCAGTTCGTTCTCCGCGTGGACGGGCGATGTGACCATGCCGCCCCGGGATTGACAAGCGCTGCACGGAGCCCTGGCCTCCTGCGCCGGGTCGGGTCCGGCGGTGACTTTATTATTACCGTCGTTATAATATGGCGGCGACTCCCGGGCCCGCGGCGCCCTGGCCCGCCCGCGCTGTCGATCGACACACCAAGGGGAACCGCGTTGAACCCTGCAGTCTTCATCACCTGCGCCGTGACCGGCGACGACACGAAGGTCGCCAGGAGCCCCCACTGTGCGATCACGCCGGAGCAGATCGCGGCGACCGCCATCGCGGCGGCGAAGGCCGGCGCGGCCATCGTCCACATCCACGTGCGGGATCCGGAGACCGGCACGTTCAGCATGGAGACTCGCCACTACCGCGAAGTGGTCAAGCGCATCCGTGAGAGCGGCACCGACGTCATCGTCAACCTGACCTGCGGCATGGGCGGCTACATCGTCATCGGCGAGCACGGTCTCAAGGACACGCCGGCGCCGGGCAGCGACTTCGTGACGCAGGAAGAGCGCATGAAGCACGTGATCGAGCTGTGTCACGAAGGCCTGTACCGCCCCGACATCGCGACGCTCGACTGCGGCAGCCTGAACTTCGGCGACGCCAGCCGCGCTTACGTGTCGACGCCGAACTACCTGCGCAAGGGCGCGCAGATCGCCCGCGATCTCGGCGTGAAGCCCGAACTCGAGGTCTTCGATACCGGCAACCTCTGGTTCGTGCAACAGATGGTCAAGGAAGGGCTGCTCGACGCCCCGACGCTGATCCAGCTGTGCATGGGCATCCCCTACGGCACGCCGGCAGATACCGGGCACCTGGTCGCGATGGTCAACTCGCTGCCGGCCGACAGCGTCTGGAGTTCGTTCGCCATCAGCCGCATGCAGATGCCGTGGGTGGCGCAGTCGGTGCTGCTCGGCGGCAATGTCCGCGTCGGTCTCGAGGACAACCTCTACCTGAGCAAGGGCGTCTACGCCAGCAATGCCCAGCTGGTCGAACGGGCGCGCACGATCATCGAGGCGATGGGCTCCCGGATCCTGACGCCCGCCGAGACGCGGGAACGCCTGCACCTGCGCTGAGCCGGGCATGAGCTGGCGTCCATCGGTTTACCGCTGCGGCATCGAGCCGCAGTGGATCGATTACAACGGGCACCTGCGCGACGCCTATTACGCGCTGGTGTTCAGCCAGGCGATCGACGCACTGATGGACGAGGTCGGCCTCGATCATGGCTACCGCGCGCGCACGAGCTGCACCCTGTACACCCTCGAGATGCACGTGCACTTCCTGGACGAGGTCAAGTCGACCGACGAGATCAGCGTGAGCGCGCGGGCCATCGGCATCGACTCGAAGCGCATCCACCTGGCGCTGGCGGTACGCTGCGCGCGCCTCGCGGAGCCCGCCGCCCTCGGGGAGTTCATGCTGCTGCACGTCCGGCAGGACCCCACGGTGCGCAGCGCCGTGTTCCCACCCGAGATCCAGCAGCGGCTCGAGCAGTGGCTCGCCGCGGATGCGCAGTCCCCGTTGCCGGCGCTCGGATCGCGCGCGATGACACTCCCCCGCCGCTGAAACTGCGACGGCCGCCAGCATCCCCATGAGCCCGCCCAACCTGCAACGCCTGCTCGTCCCCCGCACGATCGCGCTGATCGGGTCTGGTGCATGGACGAACGCCGTCGCCGCCGGAGCGCAGACACTCGGCTATCCCGGCGAGATCTGGCGCGTGCATCCGACGCGACCGTCGCAGCCGGACGCCCGCTATTTCCGCTCGGTCGACGATCTTCCGGCGGGGCCGGACTCGGCCTTCATCGCAGCCCCCAATCACGAGGTTCCGGCCATTGCGGCGGCGCTTGCGCGGCGCGGCGCGGGTGGCTTCGTGTGTTTCAGTTCCGGCTTTGCGGAGACCGCCACGCCGACCGGGGAGCGCCTCACGCGTGAGATCGAACAGGGCGCGGGCACGCTGCCGTTCCTGGGACCGAACTGCTACGGCATGGTCAATTTCTTCGATCGAGTAGCGCTGTGGCCCGACCAGGTCGTCGGCGAATCGCCCGCACGCGGTGTGGCTTTGATCTCGCAGAGCGGGACGATTGCGCTGACGCTGATGTTCAATGACCGGTCGCTGCCGATCGGCTACCTGATCAC
>JBAVJR010000147.1:0-4235 GCA_049687855.1 Steroidobacteraceae bacterium
GCCTTGGCACGGCTCTCGAACTCCGGACCGATGCCCTCGCTGTCGACGGTGGCTTCGTGCCGGAACTAGGCAAACCCTTCGACGCCGACCTGCGTGATGTTGCCGCCGAAGCAGCCGTACCGTTCGACGAGCGTGGTCTTGACGCCGGCGCGGGCAGCAGCCAGGGCGGCGGCCAGGCCGCCGGGCCCACTGCCGACGACGAGCACGTCCGTCTCGTGGACGACGTCGATCTCGCGTGCGGGTTCGGTGATCTTGCGCATGCTCGTCTCGGTACAGTTCCTGGCGTTTACCCGAAGCTGTCAGCCCATGGCCGCGCCGGGACGCAGGCGCTGCTGCTCGGCCTTCCAGTCGATCGGCTTCACTTCGGGTACGACCACGAGCCAGGCCACCAGGCCGCACAGGGCGACCGCGCCCGAGACGATCGACGCCGAAGTGTAGTTGCCGGTGCTTTCCACGAGATATCCAGTGACGACAGGCGCTGTCATCCCTGCGACATTGCCGACGGCGTTCTGGATACCCATCCAGCGCCCCGTGGCGCGGGGTCCGGCAAAAGTCTGGGTGACCGAAGGATTCGACGGGCTGTTGAAACCGTCCATCACACCCGTCAGCAGCAGGATCAGGGACGCGGCGACGAGGCCCGTCACGAGCGTGCTGCCGATGAGGCACAGGCCCACGCCCGCACAACTCAGCGCCAGCGCCGTCTTGTACGCCCGGTTGAAGCTGGCACCGCGACGGACCCAACGGTCGAGCATGTATCCCACCAGCAGGATGCTCGCGCCGTCGGCGACGTAGAACGCGGTCGTCGCGTAAGTCATCATCTCGAGTGTCAGCCCGCGTTCCTTGACGAGGTACAACGGCAGCCATGAGAAAACGAAATAGAACGCGTAGTTGGAGCAGAACGTGCCCAGCACGCCGCCCCACAGGGCTCGCTGCCGCAGGATGACGCCGTACGACGGATTGTCATCCGGCTCGACCGCCGCCGTCGTGGCGACCAAGGACGCCTGGCTCGCCCGCTCGGCTTGCATGCGGCGACGCCAGAAGAACAGCCAGGTCAGCGAAGCACCTCCCATGACGACGAACATTGCGCGCCAGCCGAAGTGCAGCATGATCATGCCGCCCAGCAGCGTGCCGATGGCCGGGCCGAGCACGGCGCCGAACTGCATGGTCGCAGTGGCGAGGGCTCGTTGTGTCGGCGGCACGTTGCGGACCAGCAGGCTCAGCGCACTCGGGTAGAACGTGGCTTCGCCAGCGCCCATCAGCAGGCGCAGCACGACGAGCGACGCCAGGCCCCAGACCAGGCCGGTCGCGGCCGTGGAGAGGCTCCAGAGTGCAAAGCCGCCGGCCAGGACGATGGCCGGCCCGATGCGATCGGCCAGCCAGCCCATGACCGGCTGCAGCGGCGCGTAGGCCCAGTAGAAGACCGCGAGCACCCAGCCGATCTCGCTCGGCGAGAGCTTCAGTTCGTCCTGCAGCAACGGCGCGGCCGTGGCGATCGCGCCGCGGTCGATGTAGTTGATCATCAGCGCGAGCGACAGCATGACCACGAGGCCTGCTGGTGCCCGTCCGAGCAAGGACGAATTCTGTTGCATGTTCTGCCGGCTCCCCCCGTCCGAGCGCCGAGTGTAACTGCATCGTATCGTTGCGCCACTGAATGAATTTGTGCATTCAGGAACGACGGGCTTGCGGCAGAATCGCGCCATGCCCCGCGGCAATCCGCGGGTTTGAACAGGTGACCACAGCATGAGCAGCAAGGTGGCCGTCGTGACGGGTGCGGCGCAGGGTGTCGGTTTCGAGACGTCGCAACTCCTTGCGACGCTCGGCTACCGCGTGGTGATGACGGACGTGCAGCCGCTCGACGGTCCGCTCTCCTGCCTGCAGGCCGGGGGCGGCAAGGTCGAGGGCATGGTGGGCGACGTTTCGTCCGAGGCGTTCGTCGAATCGCTGGCGGACCGGGTGGCCAAGGCGCACGGCGCGGCGGACGTGCTCGTCAACAACGCGGGCATCAGCATGATTCAGCCGGCCGAGGACACCACGGCCGAACAGTGGCAGCGCGTGATGAACGTGAACCTGCTCGGGCCATTCCTGCTGTGCAAGCACTTCGGACGGCAGATGCTCGCACGTCGGTCGGGCAGCATCGTCAACGTGGCCTCGGTCGCAGGGTTGGGCGGCGTCATTCATCGGGCGGCATACAACGCGTCCAAGCACGGCCTGATCGGTCTCACGCGCACGCTGGCCGGCGAGTGGGGCGGTCGCGGCGTTCGCGTCAATGCCGTGTGCCCCGGCTGGATCAAGACCGGGATGGACATCAAGGACATGGGCAGCGGCGCGTACACCGACGACGACATCATCGACCGCGTGCCGATGGCCCGCTTCGCGCGTCCGGCCGACGTGGCCGCGGTAATCGCGTTCCTCGCGGACAGCCAGTCCAGCGCGTTCGTGAACGGCGTCAGCCTGCCCGTAGACGGCGGTTGGACCGGCGACGCAAGCTGGGACTCGCTGCGCAGGAAGACTCGCGGCTGACCCGGCATCGAGACAGAACAGAACAACTTTCAGGCAGGGGTGGCACTCATGGTTCGATTCACGTCCCGGTGCGTGTTGTTCGTGCTCCTCGGCAGCACCGTTTGCGCAGCAGTCTCCCTGGCGCCGGCGCCGGCAACGGCCAGTGCCGACAATGCGACGCTGTTCGTGCAGACCAAGGAAGGCAGGGTCCACGGCATCGCCGGCCAGGGCGTACGCGAGTTCAACGGCATTCCTTTCGCCGCACCGCCCGTTGGCGAGTTGCGCTTCAAGCCCCCTGCCCCGGTGCAACCCTGGGCCGGCGTGCTGGCCGCGACGACGATGCGCGACGCGTGCCCACAGGCCCGGCGGTTCAACCTCACCGAGGAAAGCAACGTCGAGGACTGCCTGCACTTGAACGTCGCGGTGCCCACCAAGCCGCACCATGGGGCACGTCCGGTGCTGGTCTGGTTCTACGGCGGTGCGTTCGTCGGCGGCTCGACCAGGCTCTACCCGATCGATTTCCTCGCGCGTGAAGGCGACATGGTGGTCGTCTCGGTCAACTATCGACTCGGTCCGCTCGGCTTCATGGCGCACCCGGCGTTCGGCGCCGAGGCCAACGGGGGTTACGCGCTCGAAGACCAGCGTGCCGCGCTGCGCTGGGTCCAGCGCAACATCGCGGCCTTTGGCGGCGACCCCGGCAACGTGACGATCGGCGGGGTCTCGGCCGGCGCGGCCAGCGTGTGCATGCACCTGATCTCGCCGGAACGCACGTCGGGCCTGTTCCACAAGGCGATCATCCAGAGCGCCGGCTGCACGTTCACGATGCGCAGCGTCGACGAAGGCGTGAAGACCGGCCTCGCCGTCGCGCACATCGTGGGTTGCGACGATCCGAAGACGGCGTTGAAGTGCCTGCGCAGCAGACCTGTGAAGGAGCTGGTCGACGCCGGTACAGCGGTCGCAGGCGCCGATTACCTCGCGTTCGCACCGATCTACGGCAACGGCACGGTGCCGCGGCCGGGTTCGGAAGCGCTGGGCAGCGGCAATTTCGTACGCGTGCCGATCCTGAACGGCGGTGCCAGCAACGAGATGCGTCTCTACGTCGGTTACGAAGTCGAAGCCGGCGGCAAGATCACGCTCGACAACTACAAGGATCGGCTGCGTGCGCTGTACGGTGACAACGTCGACACCGTGCTGGCAGCGTACCCGGCTGATCGCTATTCGTCCGTGCCCACGGCGCTCGGCACTGCGATGTCGGACTTCATGCCGTCCGGCGGCCTCAACAGCTGCCTGTTCCTGCGCACGGCATGGCTCGCATCACGCTATGTGCCGGTGTTCCAGTACGAGTTCGCCGATGACGCGGCGCCGCCCGTCATGAACGATCCCGGCATCGAACTGGGGGCCGTTCATACGTCCGAGATGCCGTATCAGTTCCCGGGTTTCTCGAACACGAGCGTGCTCGACGGCCCGCCGCTCGCAGCGCCGCAGCAGGAACTCGCGCGGCAGATGGTCGCGTACTGGAGCAGCTTCATTCACACGGGTCGCCCAGCGCGCGCCGGCTTGCCCGAGTGGCAGCCTTTCGAGCCATCGCGACAGGCGCTCAGGCTCAAGCCGGGCGCCGTCGGGATGTTCGATGCCTTCACCGCGCACCAGTGCCCGATGTGGGAGAGGCTCTACCCGGACGAACTATCGCGCTGAGGAACTGCTAGACCTGCGGGACCGGCGTGCCCAGGCCGCCC
>JBAVJR010000148.1:0-2079 GCA_049687855.1 Steroidobacteraceae bacterium
TGTCTGCCTTTCCGATCTCGGCAGGACGCGCCGGATCGGATGCCCGGTCAGAGACCGAGCACGTCGGCCATCGAGTAGAGGCCCGGCGGACGCCCGACGACCCAGCGAGCGGCCACCAGCGCGCCGCGGGCAAAGCCCGAACGGTCCTGCGCGTGATGCGCAAGCTCGATGGTCTCGCCGGGTCCGGCGAAGATCAGGCGGTGATCGCCGACGATGTCCCCGCCGCGCACCACGCTGAACCCGATCTTGCCGACCTCGCGGGCGCCGGTAGTGCCATGCCGCGCGTATTCCGCGACCGAGTCCAGCTCGACGCCCCGGCCCCTGGCAGCGGCCCGCCCTAGACCCAGCGCAGTCCCGCTCGGCGCATCGACCTTGTTGCGATGGTGTGCTTCGAAGATCTCGGCGTCGTACTGCTCAGCCTTGAGCGCCCGCGCCGCGAGTTCCGCCAGCTTGAACAGCACGTTGACGCCCAGGCTCATGTTGGGCGCGAGCACGACCGGCAACCCGCGCGCGACCTGCTCGAGCTCGGCGAGCTGCGCGCCGTCGTGACCGGTCGTGCCGATCACCATCGGCACGTCCAGTTCGCGACACAGCGCGGCGTTGCGGATCGAGGCCGCAGCCAGCGTGAAATCGATGGCCACACTGGCCCCGGCCAGGGCACGCCGCGGGTCGTCGGTGATCGCGATGGCAAGCGGTGCCGATCCCGCGAACGAGCCCGCGTCCTGGCCGATCGAATCGTCGCCACGTGCGACCAGCGCACCGCTCAGGCGCAGGCCGCTCGAGTCGCCCGCGACCAGCGGGATGATGCTCCGGCCCATCCGGCCCGAAGCCCCCAACATCGCGACGCTGAGCGGAACGGCCATGGGGGTGTCACTCGCCGAGACTGGTAAAGAAGCGCTTGACGCCGTCGACCCAGGATTCCTCGCGCGGATGATGGTGCCTGCTGTCAGCGCGCAACGAATCGTCGAACTTCAGCAGCAGGTCTTTCTGCTCGCGCGTGAGGTGCACTGGCGTTTCCACGACGACGCGACAGAACAGGTCGCCCGTGGTTCCGCCGCGCACGGGCTTGATGCCCTTTTCACGCAGGCGGAACACGCGACCCGACTGCGTCTCGGCCGGAACCTTGATCGTGACGTCGCCGTCGAGCGTCGGCACCTCGATGCTGCCGCCGAGCGTCGCCGCCTTGAAACTGATCGGCACTTCGCACGAGAGATGCGCGCCGTCGCGTTCGAAGATCGCGTGGTCGCGGACACGGACCTCGACGTAGA
This sequence comes from Steroidobacteraceae bacterium, assembly GCA_049687855.1. Classification (GTDB taxonomy): domain Bacteria; phylum Pseudomonadota; class Gammaproteobacteria; order Steroidobacterales; family Steroidobacteraceae; genus RPQJ01. The sequence continues at coordinate 1,269 of JBAVJR010000148.1, forward strand.
GATCGCCCGACGGGCCGCCATTGCGCCCCGCCTCGCCTTCGCCGCTCAACCGGATGCGGTCGCCGGTATCGACGCCGGCCGGCACCTTGACGGCGAGCGTCTTCTGCTTGCGCGTGCGGCCCTGCCCGCGGCACTTGCCGCAGGGATCGCTCACGACCTGGCCGCGGCCCTGGCAGCGCGGGCAGGTCTGCTGCACGGTGAAGAAGCCCTGCTGCATGCGCACCTGGCCCTGGCCATGGCACGTCTCACAGGCGACGGGTTTCGCGCCCTTGGCCGAGCCCGAGCCCTTGCAGTCTTCGCACTCGCCGAGTGTCGCGAAATCGAGATTGACGGTGTCGCCGAACACGGCCTGCTCGAGGTCGAGTTCGAGTTCGTAGCGCAGGTCCGCACCGCGGAACACCTGCGAACGTCCACGGCGTCCGCCGCCGAAGATGTCGCCGAACACGTCGCCGAAAATGTCGCCGAACGCGTCACGTGGATCGAAACCCTGCCCGCCATGACCGCCGCGCGCAGCGGCATCGACGCCCGCGTGCCCGAACTGGTCGTAGGCCGCGCGCTTCTGCGCGTCCGAGAGCACTTCGTAGGCCTCCTTGGCCTCCTTGAACTTCTCCTCGGTCTCCTGGTCGTGCTGGTTGCGGTCCGGGTGCAGCTTCATCGCCAGACGGCGATAGGCCTTCTTGATCTCGGCCTCCGTCGCCGACCGGGTCAGTTCCAGCACCTGGTAATAATCGCGCTTCGCCATCCGCTTCGGCTCGCCGTAACGCAGTTGATTCAATGCAGAAACGCCGCGGGGCTATTCGCCCCGCGGCGG
>JBAVJR010000149.1:0-5646 GCA_049687855.1 Steroidobacteraceae bacterium
GTCCGCTCGAGACGCAGGTCGATGCGCTGAAGCGCGTGACCTTCCAGACGCAACTCGGTTCGCAGCACGACAAGTCGGAGCGCTTGCGCACCCTGGCGAAATCGATTGCTGCGGCCATCGGCGGCGACCCGGCCCTGGCCGATCGTGCCGCAGAACTCAGCAAGTGCGACCTGCTCACCAACATGGTGGGGGAATTCCCCGAGCTGCAGGGCCTGATGGGCCGTTACTACGCATTGCACGACCACGAGCCGGCCGAAGTGGCAGAGGCGCTGCGCGAGCAGTACCTGCCCCGCTTTGCAGGCGACACCTTGCCGGCCACGAGCACGGGAATGGCGCTCTCGATCGCAGACAAGCTCGACACCATCGCGGGCATCTACGCGACGGGCCAGAAGCCCACCGGCACGCGCGACCCGTTCGGCCTGCGCCGTGCGGCGCTCGGCCTGCTGCGCACGTCGATCGAGCGCGGGCTCGACCTCGACCTGCAGCAACTGATCGGCCAGGCCGTCGCCGCCGCGCGCGCCGACATGGCGCGTGTCGCGACCGAGCAGGGCAAGCCGCTGGTCGCGCTCGATGCCGGGAAACTTGCGGTCGAGGTGTACGACTATGTCATCGAACGCCTGCGCGCTTATTACGTGGAAGGAACCGCCGATATCACTGTTTCGGTCGAAGCGTTCGACGCCGTGCTCGCGACTCGCCCCGCGTCGGCGCTGGATTTCGATGCCCGGCTGCGCGCGCTGGTGCAGTTCCTGCAGCTGCCGGACGCGACGAGCCTCGCGGCGGCCAACAAGCGCATTGCCAACATCCTGAAGAAAGTGTCGGAGCCCGTTGGCGCAACGGTCGATGAATCGCAACTCATCGACCCCGCGGAACAAGTGCTGGCCGAGCAGGTGGTGGCGATCGCACGCGATGTCGAACCGCTCTTCGCGGCGCGCGACTACACCCCGGCGTTGCAGGAGCTTGCAGCCCTGCGCAAGGCGGTCGACGACTTTTTCGATTCCGTGATGGTCAACGCGGACGATCCGGCCCTGCGCGCGAATCGACTGGCGCTGCTGAATCGCATGCGCGGCCTGTTCCTGCGCGTGGCCGACCTGTCACGGTTGCCGGGCTGAAGCGGATGCTGCAGTGGATCCGCTCGGTGATCTACACGGTGCTGCTGTTCCTGGTGACGGGCTTCTTCGGCGTCGTCGTGCTGGTGTCGGCGCTGCTGCCGCTCACCATCGAGCAGCGCTACGTGATCCCGCGCAGCTGGGGCCTGTTCCTGACCTGGCTCGCCAAGGTGGTCTGCGGTCTCGGTTACTCGATCGAAGGCCAGGAGAACCTGCCCTCGCGTCCGTTCGTCTCGCTGTGGAAGCATTCCTCGGTGTGGGAAACGCTGGCACAGATGTTCGTCGTACCGCCGGCGTCATGGTCACTCAAGCGCGAGGTCATCTGGATTCCGATCGTCGGCTGGGCCGTGAAGACCTTCGACCCGATCGCGATCAACCGCCGTGCCGGCCATTCGGCCGTGAACCAGGTGGTGCAGCAGGGCCGCGAACGGCTCGCGTCGGGCATGGGTGTGATCGTGTACCCGGAAGGCACGCGCGTGGCGCCGGGGCAGACCCGGAAGTACGGCATCAGCGGCGCGCTGCTCGCGTGCGAGACCGGAGCGCCGGTCGTACCGATAGCGCATAACTCCGGCTATTTCTGGCGCCGTCGCAGCCTGCTGAAGAAGGCCGGCACGATCCGCGTCGCGATCGGCCCGCCGATCGACCCGACGGGGCTCACGCCGCGCGAAGTGAATGAACGCGCGCAGCAGTGGATCGAGGCGAAGATTGCCGAAATCGTGGCGCAGCCGGGTGGCCAGCCGCGCTGATCACCTCGTCTTCGGTGTCTTCTTCCGCTTGACGGCGGCTCGGGCCTTCGGCTTTACCTGCGGTGCCGGCAGCGCATCCGCCGTGGCTCGCACGATTGCGGCGGCGGCCTCCGCGTCGTCGAGCTGAGCGTCGATCAGGAAGTAGGGCTTGGCGCCCGGATACGGCGGCGCTTCCTTCACCGGGTCCAGCAACTCCTTGCCGGCCGCCGTCGGCTTCAGGAAGAACTGGTTGTCGCAAACGAGCGCAACGACCTTGCCGTCGCAGTACACGGCGAACTCGCCGAACATCCTGCGGTGCGACACGTGGCCAGCGCCGCGAATCTGCTCGCAGACGTATTCCACGAAGCCGATGTCCGATGCCACGGCAACCTCCTCCGGTCCCTTGGGAACCTCGATCGATGGTACCGCAGTAGAGCAGCGAGTTCACGGATGGTTGATCAGTTTCTTAGTAGAATCCGAAGTTTTCGCTATATTTCACATGGTGATAATAAGTATTATCTAAAGTACTGCGATACCAGCTACGGCGCGGCGCCCGTATGACCCGTGTGACTGGCGCGCGGCACCTGCGCCAACACTCCTGCCTCACGCGTCGGCTGACCACTTCCCGGACCTGGCCGCCTGGGTACCTGTACTAGGTACAACTTCTCATCAGCGGCAGCGCCGGCCATTGGTCTAATGTGTGTTCCGCCGATAATGCGGTCTTGCACCCCCGAGGAAGTCGTACGATGAACAAGCTCCCGATCCTTGCACTGGCATCTGCCCTGGCGCTGATCGCCGGCCCGTCCTACGCGGGCGATGCCGCCGCTGGCAAGGCCAAGGCTGAAGCGGCTTGCGTCGATTGCCATGGCGATGACGGCAAGGGCGACGACGAGAATTCAGCCATTGCCGGCATGTCGGTCGCCGATTTCACCAAGGCGATCACCGAATACCAGAACGGCACGCGGACCAAGGACGCCAAGATGACGAAGGCTGCAAAGAAGCTGACGCCGGCCGACGTCGCCGACCTGGCTGCGTATTACGCGAAGCTGCCGAAGTAGGCGGTCGCCGCCTCGAGTGCGGTGAGAACAGAGGGGCCCTCCTGCGAGGGCCCCTTTTCATTTGTCGACATAACCGGTGCAGTCACTCGACTGTCCGGGCCCACTCACGGAGCGAGTCCGGCAGGTGGCTGTCGGCATCTGGCTCGGCAGCACGAAACGCCCGCAGCGCGTCCTCCGCGGCCAGGACGTTGCCGGACTCGTGCAGCGCCACGATCCTCGAAGCCCATGCCGCTGTATCGAGCGGTGCCGAATTGCCGAGTTCCCTCTCGCGAGCCGGTGACGATGGCGCAGCCGCGGCGGCGGTCGCCGCTCGGCCGGCCAGTTGCGGCTCCAATTCCTGACGTCGATCGGCGCTGGTTTCGCCAAGGGCCCCCGCAATGTCGGCCGTTGCCGCCGTGTCGCTGGCAGTTGCCTTGGCTGTGGTCGCCGGTGGAGTGGGCGGCGGCGGCACGGGCGCTTCGCCTTGCGACGGTGCCTGCTCGGGAACGGCGACTTGCTCACGCGACTCCGCATCCCCAACGGCTCCGGGCGCTTGCCCGTAGTACGTCGCGCCGCGCGCCGACGAACTCTGCGGCTGCGGCTCGGCCGAGGCCGGAGCCGGCGCCGACTCCTCGTACTGCATCGACGGCCTGCCGCTGTGCTCGCGCGGCAGCATCTGCACCAGGACGAACGCCAGCCCCGCAACCGTGGCCGCAGCAGCCAGCGGCTGCCACCGCGTCAGCCAGTTCCGCGACCGGGCGCGGGCAGGAGCGGTCGTCGGTTGCTTGCCGCCCTCCGAAACGGACTTGCGTGCAGCAGCGATGATCGCGGCATCGAGGTGTGATGGGGGCTGTTCGTCCGAGGCGTCGCGCCAGGCACGTTCCAACTCGGCATCGCCTTTCGCAGGACGCGAGCCGAGGCGGTCGTGGTTGCTCATTGCAGGTCCTCCAGCGTCGCGCGCAACCGGCGGTACGCGTAGCGTAAGCGGCTCTTCACGGTCTCACCCGAGGTGGCCGTGAGGCTCGCGATCTCGTCGAGCGACAGTCCACCCTCGATGTGCAGCAGGAATGCGTCCCGTTGCAGCGGCGGCACGTCGGCGAGGGCGGCGACGAGCCGGCGGCGAGTCTCTGCGTCGATCGACGCGTGCAGCGGATCGTCGTCGACATCGCGCGACGCGGCTGCGCTGTCCTCCGCTTGCGCGAGGACTGCGTCGTCCTCCAGGGACGCCAGCGAAATGCCATGGCGCGAACGCCAGTGATCGACCAGGCGATGCCGCGCGAGCGTGAACAGCCAGGTCGAGAACTTCGCCTGCGCCTCGTAGCGCTCGCGCGCACCGATCACGCGCAGCCAGAGATCCTGGTGCAGTTCGTCCGCCGTCGCGGTGTCACCGCCCGCGTGGCGCAGGAAGTAGCGGTAGCTGGCGCCTTTATGCCGCGCATAAAGCGCCTCGAACGCCCGCGCATCGCCTTGGCCGTAGGCACGCATCAGCGCCTCGTCAGCGCGTGTTTCCGTCTCGGCGTTGCGGGGTTGCATCCGTCGCGCAGTATCGAGCGGCGCGACGGCTGCAGCAATCGCGCTGATCACGGATCCGGAACGAAACTCAGCGCACCCGGGAACGGATCGGGATCCCGCAACCCATGCCGCCTCTCCGGCAGGACGCCCATTGCGACCAGGGTCTCGCGACGCTCGTAGCGGATGGCGACCGTTTCGTCCGGCCGCGCGCTGGCACGCTCGAAGGCGACCTGCTCGACCGGCGAATACTCCCCGCGTCCGTGTCCGGTACCGAGCGATGGCTGCTGTGCGGCGGGCGCCGCCGCCATCTCGCCTGCAGCGCGGTTGTCCGCCGCCTTGCCAACCGCGTCAGCCTCGGCCTTCTCACGTGACGATGGGGAGGCCGACCGACGGTCGCTGCTGAACCAGCCCTGGCGTTCGATCGGCCGCTCGCGAAACAGCGCTACGCCGATGACGCCCAGGTCGTGCGGCCGCCCGGTGCGTGCGGCGTACGAGTCTTCCGGATCGGAGAAGTAGAAGGCCGCGGTCCGGTCGAGGTCCTTGCGCCAGCCTTGTACCGTCACATACCCACCGGGCTCGATGACGTAGCCCGATTGGTCGGGCGACGCGGTTTCACCGGTTACCGCGTTGACGCCATCGACGCTCAGCACGGCCAGCAGCCGCTGGTCGGTGCAGTTGCGGATACGAACGGCGTACTCGTTGCCGGGCTGGCCTTCGACATACCGACGCCCGTGATGACGGTAGATGGACAAGGCCTCGCCGGCGCTGCGGTCGTAGACGTCGACGCGCGCAAGCGAGTCGGCTCGTGAGATGGCAATTGGCACGATGGCAGTCGCCAGAAGGGTTGCCGCTGCTGTGACCAGCAGCGTGCGGCGTTTGACAGGGATGCTCATGGTTCGGGCTCCGTTGGCAGGGTGTACATCCCTGTAAACGGCGGACTGAGCGTTGCGGGGTCAAAGAATGCCGTCGAAACCGGGATCGACCAGGGTTGTGCGAGCGAGCGACGTCCGGTCCGGCTGGGCTCAACTGGCGTGGCACTGGCCCACACTCGTCTCAGTTACCGTCGCACAAGCCTGCCGCGGCGCGCCAGCCCGTCTCACCTGCACCACGTCCGGACGCCACCGGACTTCCGGTCTCGGCCGGCGCAGCGCTGCTCTGAGGTCGTAGGCCGTCTCAGGCACCCGCTACGAGCACGCCGCTCGCCCGCGCTACCGCACGCAGGTTCACACTTGCCTCCGACACACCCGCAGCACTCCCGCCCTCGCG
>JBAVJR010000150.1:0-1964 GCA_049687855.1 Steroidobacteraceae bacterium
CGATAGCCCTGCGCACGCAGTACCGCATCGAGCAGCGCGACGCAGGAACCCTTGCCGTTGGTGCCGCCCACGGTGATGACGGGCGCGCGTGGCCTCGCCCAGCCGGTGCGCGCCAGGACATTCGAGATCCGCCGCAGGCCGAGTTCGATGGTCGCCGGATGCAGTTGTTGCTGCCAGTCGAGCCAGTCGTCGAGACGCTCGAAGCGCGGTCTTGCAGGCATCGCGGGACGGGTCAGGGCGACGGGTTCGTTTCGTCCGCGCGCAGGAGCGGCGGCCGCCCAAGCATCATTGCGAGCAGCGTCGCGAGGCGGTCCCGCAGGTCGCGACGGTCGACGATGAGGTCGATTGCGCCGTGCTCGAGCAGGAACTCGCTGCGCTGGAAGCCCTCCGGCAGCGTCTCGCGCACGGTCTGCTCGATCACGCGGGGCCCGGCAAACCCGATCAGCGCGCGCGGCTCGGCGATGTTGAGGTCCCCGAGCATCGCGAGGCTCGCCGACACGCCGCCCGTGGTCGGGTCCGTGAGCACCGAGATGTACGGCAGCTTTGCCTGCGCCATGCGCGACAGCACCGCACTGGTCTTGCTCATCTGCAGCAGCGACAGCAGTCCTTCCTGCATGCGCGCGCCGCCACTCGAAGAGAAGCAGATCAGCGGCAGGTTGTTGGCGAGGCAGTGTTCGGCGCCGCGCGTGAAGCGCTCGCCGACGACCGAACCCATCGAGCCGCCGAGGAAGCGGAACTCGAACGCGCACGCGACGACCCCGATGCCATGCAGCGCTCCGGCCATGACGATCATCGCGTCCTTCTCGCCCACCAGCTTCTGCGCGGCGGTCAGCCGGTCGCGGTACTTCTTGCTGTCGCGGAACTTGAGCGGGTCCTCCGGTTCGACTTCGTTCGCAAGCTCGCGCCCGGTGCCTTCGTCGAGGAATCCCATGAGCCGGTCACGCGCCTCGATGCGCATGTGGTGGCTGCACTTGGGGCACACCTGCAGGTTGCGCTCGAGCTCGGCGCGGTAGAGCACCGCGTCGCACGCCGGGCACTTGATCCACAGCCCTTCCGGGACCGACCGCGAGCGGCGTTCCGTCTTGATGCGCGAGGGAATGATCTTTTCGAACCAGGTCACGACGCGGCTCCCGTGGGCGGCCGGCGGAGTCTACCCGAAGGCAGCCCGAATCCGGCGGGGTAGTCGGCGCCGACGAAATACAGGCCGTCGGGCGGTGCCGTCGGGCCGGCCTCGCGACGGTCGCGCCCCTGCAGGACTGCCGCCAGCCACTGGGCGGTACGTTCGCCGCGGCCCACCAGGATCAGGCTGCCGGCGATGTTGCGGACCATGTGGTGCAGGAACGCGTTGGCTCGCAGCCGGATGTCGACGTAAGGCCCGTCTCTGGCGACCGACAGCTCCATGAGCGAGCGCATCGGGGTTGACGACTGGCATTCGGACGCGCGGAACGCGGAAAAGTCGTGGTGCCCCACCAGCTCCTGCCCCGCTTCGTGCATGCTCGCGACGTCGAGTTCCTGCCGGATCCAGCAGACGCGCCGCCGCTCGAGCGCCGGGCGCGTGCGCCGATCGAGCACGCGATAGTGGTAACGCCGCGCCGATGCATGGTGGCGCGCATGAAAATCGTCGGGTACGACGTGGGCCCAGAGCACGGAGATTTCCGCTGCGACGTTGGCGTTCGTGCCGAGCATCCACGCGTGCAGGGGTCGCTCTGCCGTCGTGTCGAAGTGTGCCACCATCTCGAGCGCGTGCACGCCGGCGTCGGTGCGACCGGCAGCGGTGAGTTCGACAGGGTGGTCCGCGACCTGCGCCAGCGCGCGCTGCAGGTCGCCCTGCACGCTGCGCGCGTGCGACTGGAATTGCCAGCCGGCGAACGCCGAGCCGTCGTACTCGATGCCGAGCGCGAGACGCGGCACGAGCCTGCCCGTCAGGGCAGGCTGGCGATCAGCCGCTCTGCTTCCTGGCGCTG
>JBAVJR010000151.1:0-2553 GCA_049687855.1 Steroidobacteraceae bacterium
GCGCGTAATAGCGGCCCATCAGGCCCTGCAGCTCGGGAAACTCGCCCACCATGTTGGTAAGCAGGTCGCACTTGCTGAGCTCCGCGGCACGATCGGCCAGCGCCGGGTCGCCGCCGATGGTTGCCGCAATCGATTTCGCCAGGGGGCGTACGCGCTCCGACTTGTCGTGCAGCGAGCCGAGCAGCGTCTGGAACGTGACACGCTTCAATGCCTCGACGTGCGCGGACAGCGGCTGCTGCCGGTCGGTCCTGTAAAAGAACGCCGCATCGGTCAGGCGCGGGCGCACGACGCGCTCGTTGCCTGCAATCACCTGCGACGGGTCGCGGCTTTCGATGTTGGCGACCGTGATGAACCAGGGCATGAGCTTCCCCTGCGCATCGCGCACGGGGAAATAACGCTGGTGCTCCTGCATCGTGGCGATCGGCACTTCGGGTGGCAGTCCCAGGAACTGTGGATCGAAACGCCCAGCCAGCGGGACGGGCCATTCGACCAGGCCCGTGACCTCGTCGAGCAGTGCGTCGTCGATGACGGCGATGCCGTCCAGCTTCTCGGCGGCGGCCGTGACGCCGGCACGAATGCTGTCGCGGCGCGCATTCACGTCCGCCATGACCTTGCCGCGCTTGAGCAGCGTCCCGACGTACGACGCCGGGCTCGCGATCTTCAGCGCCTTCGGCGCCATGAAGCGGTGGCCGTAGGTGAGGTTGCCCGCCTTCTGGCCGAGGATTTCAGCGTCGATGACGTCCTTGCCCCACAACATCAGCACCCAGTGCACGGGACGCACGAACTGCGCTTCGCCCGCACCCCAGCGCATGCGCCTGGCGATGGGCAGCGCATCGAGCGATGCGGTGACGATGGCGGGGAGCAGGGCAACGGTGCGCGCACCCGTCTCGATGCCATGGAAGACGAGCCATTCGCCCTTCGGCGTTTCGATCTTTTCGAGCGCCGAGACCTCGACGCCGCAGCCACGCGCAAACGCGAGGGCCGCCTGCGTGGGAGCACCGCTCGCATCGAACGCGGCTTTCACGGGCGGACCGCGCTTTTCGAACGGACGGTCCGGCTGCTGGTCGACGAGCTTCCTCACGCGCACGGCCAGCCGGCGCGGGGTCGCAAACGCCTCGAGCGACCTGTAAGCGACGCCCGCGTCCTTTAGCCCCTTGGCCACCCCGTCGGCAAACGCGGCGCTCAGGTTCAGCAGCGACTTGGGCGGCAGCTCTTCAGTGCCGATCTCGACCAGGAAATCGCGGGAGGCGGTCACGCCAGGCCTCCCGTCGCCAGGCCCCTCTCGGGCAGCGGCGGATCGATATGCTTGATGACGGAAGCGGCACCGACAGCCGCCGGAATCGCACCCTTGCCCTGCAGCATCGGGAAGCCGAGCGCCTCGCGGCTGGCGTAGTACGCCTCGGCCACGCCGCGGGCCAGGGTGCGCACCCGCAGGATATAACGCTGGCGCTCGGTCACCGAGATCGCCTTGCGGGCATCGAGCAGGTTGAACGTGTGCGAGGTCTTGAGCATCCGCTCGTAGGCCGGCAGCGCGAGCCTGGCCTCGAGCATGCGCGCGCATTCCTTCTCGTGCGCGTCGAACTGGCGGAACAGCTCGTCGACGTCGGCGTATTCGAAGTTGTACTTCGACTGCTCGACTTCGTTCTGGTGGTAGACGTCGCCATACGTGACGCGGCCAAGCGGGCCGTCGGTCCAGACGAGATCGAACACGCTCTCGACACCCTGCAGGTACATCGCGAGCCGCTCGAGACCGTACGTGATCTCGCCCATCACGGGCCGGCAATCGAGCCCGCCCACCTGCTGGAAGTAGGTGAACTGCGTGACCTCCATGCCGTTGAGCCAGATCTCCCAGCCGAGGCCCCAGGCGCCGAGCGTCGGCGACTCCCAGTTGTCTTCGACCAGCCGGACGTCGTGCACGAGCGGGTCGATGCCGACCGCACGCAGCGAGCCGAGGTACAGCTCGATCATGTCGGGCGGCGACGGCTTGAGCACCACCTGGTACTGGTAGTAGTGCTGCAGCCGGTTGGGGTTGTCGCCGTAGCGGCCGTCCTTGGGACGGCGGCTGGGCTGCACGTAGGCGGCCTTCCACGGTTCGGGGCCGATCGCGCGCAGGAAGGTCGCGGTGTGGCTGGTGCCCGCGCCGACCTCCATGTCGTAGGGCTGCAGCAGCGCGCAGCCCTGCTGGCTCCAGTAGTCCTGGAGCCGCTGGATGATCTGCTGGAAGGTGAGCATGTCGCGGGCCGGCAAAGCACGCGATTCTAAGGAGCGCCCAGCGGCGCTAGGGCCCGCGCCGGCGGCGCCAGCGGCCGCAGACCGCGATCAGCGCCACGGCCACCAGTGCCGGCGGCCACAGCCCGAGCGTGGCGGCCCAGCTGGCGAATGGCGTCAGGCCGCTGCGGCCCTCGACCTCGGCCATCAGGCTGCCGCGCACGAAGTGCGACATCTGTGCGACCACCTGGCCGCGGTGGTCGATCGCCGCGGTGGCGCCGGTGTTGGTGGCGCGGATCATCGGCCGCTGCAGTTCGAGGCTGCGCATGCGCGAGATGTTCAGGT
>JBAVJR010000152.1:0-5965 GCA_049687855.1 Steroidobacteraceae bacterium
TCGTGCCGGCGTGGATCATGAAGTACTACATCCTCGACCTGTCGCCGAAGAACTCGCTGGTGAACTACCTCACCGGCCTGGGTCACACGGTCTTCATGATTTCGTGGAAGAACCCGACGGCCGAAGACCGCGACGTCACCATGGACGACTACCTGTCGCTCGGCGTGCTCGCGGCCCTCGACGCGGTCAACAAGGTGGTGCCGAAGCGCAAGGTGCACGGTGTCGGCTACTGCATCGGCGGCACGCTGCTTGCCATCGCCGCAGCGGCGATGGCGCAGAAGGAAGACCGCCGGCTCGCGACTGTCACCATGTTTGCCGCGCAGACGGATTTCAGTGAGCCGGGCGAGTTGTCGGTGTTCATCAGCCCGGCGCAACTCGCGATGCTCGAAGCGATGATGTGGAAGAAGGGCGTGCTCGAGAGCAAGCAGATGGGCGGCGCGTTCCAGATGCTGCGCACGTACGACCTGCTGTGGAATCCCTCCGTCGCGACGTACCTCAGGGGCGAACGCACCGGCGTCAACGACTTGATGGCGTGGAACGCGGACGGCACGCGCATGGCGCACCGCATGCACACCGATTACCTGCACCAGCTGTATCTCAACAACGATCTCGCCGAGGGACGCTACGTCGCGCTGGGCGAGACGCTCGACCTGGCAGCGGTGGACGCGCCCATGTTCGTCGTCGGCACCGAGACGGACCACGTCGCGCCCTGGCAGTCGGTCTACAAGGTCGGCAAGCTCGTGCGCTCGAAGGACTACACGTTCTGCCTGACTAGCGGCGGCCACAACGCCGGCATCATCAGCGGGCCCGTGCATCCGAAGCGCCGCCATCGGGTGCTCACCACGAAGGCCGGTGCGCGCCTGCCCTCGCCAGCGCAGTACATGAAGAAAGTCGAGCCCGTGCCGGGTTCGTGGTGGCCGACGTTTGCGACTTGGCTCGCGCAGCATTCGACGAAGACGAAGGTGGCGCCGCCCAAGATGGGCGCGGCCGGCTACAAGCCGGTGTGCGATGCGCCGGGCGAGTACGTGCTGGCCCGCTGAGATTCGTTTGCTGGCGCTTTCGTGGGTGATGGACCGGGCTTCGGTTCATTCCCCTGCGCGCGAGGAAACATGCGCGCGGGAAATGAACCGAACCCCGGTCTGACCTACGGCGCCTGAGCTACCGTGCTCGGCGACCGAGCACGTTCGCACGGCGCATCAGCATCCGGCTGGTACATCAAGATGTCGTCGGCGCGACCACAGCCTTTCATTTGGCTGCACGACGGCCCGAACGAGCAGTGCCGGCCAACGGCTGCAACAGGCGGTTCTCTGGCTTGCCGAAAGCGGACGCCATACGGGCGAGAACGACCCACAGCAGGATTTCGTCGCACTACTAAGCAGACACCCAACGCCCGGGTTCAGCGGCGGGTCGAGCGCGCAGCGCGAGGACCGTCCGCTGGAACCCGTTGTTGGGCCCCAACTCTCCACGGCGTAATCTTGGCTAATGTCTTGGATAGAACGTCCTTTGCAGCTGCCGCTTCGTAGTCCATTTGTAGGCCGATCCAAAAGCCCTCAGACATTCCAAAGAAGCGGGCAAGCCGCAGACCGGTATCAACCGTAACTCCGCGAGTGCCAGCAACAATCTCGCCGATACGACGCTGCGGTACTCCGATTTCCTTGGCCAGCCGGTACTGCGTAATGCCCATGGGCTTCAGAAACTCCTCGAGGAGGATCTCGCCAGGGTGGGGGTAGGGTACTTTGCGCATGACAGTGCTCGGTTAGTGGTAATCAACGATCTCGACGTCTGCCGGACCTTCAGGTGTCCACCGAAAGCACACGCGGTATTGGTCGTTGACGCGAATGCTGTGCAGACCGGATAGATTGCCTTTCAGTGCTTCCAATCTGTTGCCTGGGGGTACCTTGAGGTCGTCAAGTCGGCCGGCACGGTTCAGCATGGCCAGCTTGCGCATTGACACGGATTCGATGTTCACGAACCGTTTGACTCGCGCGCCCTTGAACAAGCTCTCCGTGTTGGCACACTTGAAGGACTTGATCGCCATGACGAATACTAACGGAACACGTTAGTACCGTCAACAGTTACTAAGCCGTAACTCTGTGTTTGGGGCCCAACAACAGTTAGGCCGCGCCGTTACGCGGCAACGTGCGGCATAAGAAACCCGATGCATGATCCGAATTGTGGGCATAAACAGAGTCTCGCAAATGTCGGCTTGCCGATTTTGCGCCTACGCGAATTTCTCCTCTGCGGATTCCAGCTCACCCAGTTGCTGTGGCCGTATCGCGCGACGACGCCCCTCCGGGCCGTCGACGCTGCATGCGCCGTGCGACTCCAATCGGCGCACTGCTGGTTACCCGTCGGCACAGTGACCTTGCCGCGCCGATTGGAGTCGCTCAGGCGCGGTGTATCGGGCGCAGCAGGATGCCGCGAATCATCACCACGAAATGCGTGCCGGCTCGCTGGGTTGGCTAGTGCGGCAGCAGGATCCTCGGCACGCCCTTCGCGTTCAGCGCGGCCTCGAGCTGCGCGATCTCGTTCGTGCGCAGCCCCTGCACTTCGCTGCTCAACGCCGCGACTTGCGCCTCGAGCGCGGCCAGTCGTTCGCGTGATCCCTGCGGTGGCGGATAGTCGGAGCTTTCCGCGCCAGCGACCGTGGACAGGAACGAAATCTGGGAATACAACTGCGCGCCGCCTTGCTGCGCGAGGATGTCGTAGACCACTTCGGCCTTAGGATTGTGCAGGCGCGCCTCGATGTCGGCACAACGCTTGCTCAAGGCCGACGCTTGCGCAACCAGGTCGGACTGCGTGCCATCCTGCGCGAGTCGCACGCCCAGTTCATCGGCCTGCTCACGGGCTGCGCGCACGTTCTCGATCGCAGCGAGAGTGCGGTCCATCGCGTCCCGCGCCGCCAGGGAGAAGTCGACGCTGGCGCGGATATCCGCATCGCTCACGCCGGCGCGCGGATCCGCCAGCACGTCGATATCGCGCACGGCCGTCAGCTGCTGCGAACCCGGCGCTCCGACCATGAGCTTGAGCGTGTAGCGGCCCGGCACCACCAGCGGACCGACCTCGGGCTCGCCGGCATCGATCTTCGCCTTCTCCAGGCGGCGTGCGCCGTCATGACGAAGGTCCCAGACGACCCGATTGAAACCCGCGTCATTGGTGAGTTCCGGTTCGGGCGCTTCGGTCGGCTGGTCCGGATCGTCCGCGGCGTACTGCGCCTCCTTCACGACGCTGCTGAGCGTACGCACCTTGCGGCCCTGGGCGTCGAAGATCTCCAGCGACAAGTCGCCCGCGGGCTTCGACTTCAGCCAGTAGCTGATCTGCGCGCCGATGGGCGGATCCTTCAGGCCGCCTTCCTCGGACCAGCGGTACTCGTTGCGGAAGCGGTACGCCGGCTTGCTCGAGAACAACTGCAGGGCGCTGTTGCGCGCGGCCGGAGTGGCTTCACGGAGTGCGGCCAGGTCTTCGAGTACCCAGATGCCGCGGCCGCGCGTGCCGAGCACCAGGTCGCCATGACGCGTTTCGATGTCGGTGACTGCGACGGCCGGCAGGTTGAGCTTCAGCGGCTCGAAGCTGCCGCCCGCATCGCGCGAAATGAACACGCCGTGCTCGGTGCCGACGTAGATGAAGCTCGCGTCCGCGGGATCCTCACGCACGGTCAGCACCGGGGAGTCGTCCGGCAGGCCCTTGACCATGCGGCTCCACGACTTGCCGAAATCAGTCGTGTGGAACAGGTACGGCTGCAGGTCGTCCGACCAGTGCGCGTCGGCCGCGACCCAGGCACTACCCGCAGCGTGCGGAGACGGTGCGATGCACTCGACCTTGGCCCAGGCCGGCAGGCCAGGCGGCGTAACGGCGCTCCAGCTGGCGCCATTGTCGCGCGTGATCGACACCAACCCGTCGTCGCTGCCGGCCCAGATGGTGCCGGCGGCGAGTGGCGATTCCGCGATCGCGAAGATCGTGTCGTAGACCTCGACACCGGTGTTGTCGCCGGTGATCGGGCCGCCCGACCACTGCTGCTTCGACTTGTCGTCGCGGGTCAGGTCGGGGCTGATCTTTTCCCAGGTGACGCCGCGGTCGCGCGTGCGGAACAGCACGTTCGCGCCGTGATAGAGCACCTTGGGGTCGTGCGGCGATGTCGCGAGCGGCGCCGTCCACTGGAAACGATACTGCAGGTCGACCGCGCCGTGCCCCGACGGGTTGAACGGGTACACCGAAATGTTGCGCTGCTGCGCGCTGCCTTCGATGTAATGCGACAGGTAGCCGCCGTACTCGCCCGCGTAGATGTGGCCGGTCTCAGCCGGATCGTAGACGAAATCGCCGGCTTCACCGCCGCCGACCGACCGCCAGAGTCCCGGCACGTTGCCGCTTTCGCTCAGTGCGCGCGACGGACCGGACGCCGTGCCCCAATCCTGCATCGTGCCGCCCACGTGATAGGGCACACGGTTGTCGACGTCGATGTTGTAGAACTGCGCGAGCGGCAGGGGGGGCGAGAACCAGGTCTTGCCGCCGTCGGTGGTGACGTCCACGCCGCCGTCGTTGCCGTCGATCATGCGCTGCGGATCGCGCGGATCGATCCACAGGTCGTGATTGTCGCCGTGGTGCAGCTTGTCCTGGACCGACTGCACGGTCTTGCCGCCGTCGATGCTGCGCAACAGGTTGACCTGCGGGAAGTAGACGGTGTCAGCGTCGCGCGGATCGACGGTGATAGTCGAGTAGTACCAGGCACGCTGGGTCAGCGTGTTCGATTCATTGACGAGCGACCAGGTCTCGCCGTTGTCGTCGGAGCGGAACAGCCCGCCCTTCTCGGCTTCGATCAGCGCGTAGGCGCGGCGGCTGTCGGACGGTGCAAAGGCGACCCCGATCTTGCCGAGGGTGTCCTTCGGGAAATCCTCGCCGGCAATCTGCGTCCAGTGGTCACCGCCGTCGACCGACCGGTACAGGCCACTGCCAGGGCCCCCGCTCGTCATGCTCCAGGGCGTGCGCCGGGCCTGCCAGAGGCCCGCGAGCAGGATGCGCGGATTGGACGGGTCCATCGCGATGTCGGACGCGCCCGTGTCGCTGTTCTTGAACAGCACGCGCTGCCAGCTGCGACCCCCGTCGACGGTGCGGTAGACACCCCGCTCTGCATTCGGGCCGAACGGCGAACCGAGTACGGCCGCGTAAGCGATGTCGGGGTCGCCGGGATGGATGACGAGCGTGCCGATCTGGCCGCGCGTCTTCCAGACCTGAGTCCAGGTCCTGCCCGCATCGGTGGATTTGAAAATGCCAGTGCCGATCGCGACGTTGCCGCGGATGTTGGCTTCGCCCGAGCCGACGTAAATGACGTTGGGATCGGACGCCGCCACTGCGATCGAACCCACCGACTGCGTCGGCTGCTCGTCGAACAGCGGCTCCCAATCGTGACCGCCGTTGCTGCTCTTCCACACGCCGCCCTGCGCCGCCGCAAGGTAGTACGTCTTTGCATCACCTGCGACGCCATACACCCGCGTGATGCGGCCGCCCACGGCCGGACCGATCAGGCGATAGGACAGCGCGCCGTAGACCTTGTCGCGCTTGCGATCCTCTGCGGGAACCTGCAGTTCCACGCGGGTCGGCTCGAGGTCGACCGCATCCTTGCGCGCAGCCCCGGCGCCGTGGGAGACCGATATGAACGCCGCGAAACACACGACAGCCGCCGGGCTGAGACTCGAACGCATGGCAGGACCCCCGTGCCCGCGCACGCGACGGCGAAGGCCGTCGCTCGATGCAGGCAAGGACGGCAGAGTACGCCAGGACGAGCACGGTGGGTAAGTCGTCGCCCGGCGTTTTCGCAGCGCAATGCATGCCTGAAGTGCGCGGTCAGCCGTGTCGCACCGGTCACGGGTCCGGTCTTTCCTCCGGCTTGCGTGTCTGCCTTTCCGCGAGCCGGAGGAAAAACCGGAACCCGCGCCCGCAACTGCGACTGGTCAGGCGAGGGTCAGTCGAG